>CALMKY010000069.1 GCA_937867195.1 uncultured Saprospiraceae bacterium
CCTCTGTTGTACTTCAAAGATTAATGCTTGGGGTAATCGGGCAATGATTCCAATCATTATCAATAAAGATACCCCATTACCAATACCTTTATCTGTGATTCGTTCGCCAAGCCACATAGCCGTAACGGTACCCGTCGCCAGGAGTATAGAATTTACAAAATAAAAAATTCCTCTTGGGACATTGGGATCGATGGCATTTGAAGCATTGATATAGGCCAGGTAGGTACCTCCTTGTAATAGTGTAATACCGACCGTCAAAATACGGGTGATTTGATTTAATTTCTTACGACCTGATTCCCCTTCATGTTGCTGCAATCTTTGAAAATAAGGTAAGGCGAAACCCAGCAATTGGACAATGATTGAAGCAGTAATATAAGGCATGATACCCAATGCAAAAATAGAAGCCTGGTTAAAAGCTCCTCCTGTATAAATATTAACCAGATTAAGCAAGTCATTGGCTCCCCGGTTGGCAGCAGCAGCTTTTAATTGCGAAGCAATAACACCCGGCAATACCACATACGAGCCTGCACGGAAAACTGCCAATACCATTAAGGTAAATAGAATACGCTTGCGAAGCTCATCTATTTTCCAGATATTTTTTAAGGTCTGAATTAAACTATTCATGTAATAGTCAAAATTAGATAATGGTTATAGATCCGCCTTTAGCTTCGATTGCTTTTTTAGCAGTCTCAGATACCGCGTGAGCCGAAATTGAAATTGCACTTGTCACTTCACCTCTACCAAGTATTTTAATTTTCTCACCTTTTTTTAGGATTGAATTTTTTGTAAAAAAGTCAACGTCCAACGTTGAAACACCTGACTTTGTAGCAAGGCTTTGGAGTTGATCCAAATTGATAACTTCAAACTCCTGGCGAGCCGGATTTCTGAAACCAAATTTTGGCAAACGCATTTGCAAAGGCATTTGACCACCTTCAAAATTACGCTTGCGTTTAGAACCAGATCTGGCTTTATGTCCTTTATGACCTCTGCCGGCAGTTCCACCTGCTCCGGTAGCAATACCTCTGCCTTTTCTGAAATTATTTTTTGAAGAGCCTCCAGCTGCTGGTTTTAGATTATTTAATTCCATGATCTCTTTAGTTGATAAAGATTAAATATTAAAGATGAGTGACCGATACCAAATGCGATACTTTCTTAAGCATACCAGCTATTTGGGGAGTGAGTTCTTTTTCTACAGAGTCGTGTATATTTTTCAGACCAAGGGACTTGATCGTGTTTTTCTGGCGCTCTGTTTTTTCAATCACGCTTTTTGTTTGAGTAATTTTTACTTTAGCCATAAAGCTTACATTTTTATCCGTTGAATACTTTTTCTAATTGTACTTTTCGATGACCTGCTATTTCCTGTGGAGATCTCATTTTTGACAACGCATCCAGGGTTGCTTTAATTACATTGTGAGGATTAGAAGATCCTAAGGATTTACCCAATACATTGTGCACACCGGCCATATCCAATACGGCCCGCATAGCACCACCTGCAATTACTCCTGTACCCTCTGATGCTGGTTTAATCAATACACGGCCTGCGCCAAATTTACCGCTCTGAATGTGAGGAATTGTTCCTTTATGAATATTTACTCTGATCAGATTTTTCTTAGCGTCATCCACTGCCTTTGCTATGGACTCTTGCACATCACGGGCTTTACCTAAGCCGTGACCCACTACACCGTTACCATCCCCTACGACTACGATCGCTGCAAAGCTGAAGGTACGACCTCCTTTGGTCACTTTAGCAACTCTGTTTAGAGCTACCATTTTCTCTTTTAATTCAGCTTCTGTAGGTTTTACTCTTCTGACTACTCTTTTTGCCATATTAATTTTTCAGTGTATATGTTATTAGAATTTGAGACCTCCTTCACGGGCACCGTCTGCCAGTGATTTGATTCTGCCATGATAGAGATTACCACCTCGATCAAAAACCACGGTCTCAATGTTTAAAGATTTTGCTTTAGCCGCTATGTCCAGTCCCACTGATTTTGACTGAGTCGATTTATTACCCGATTCAATCCCTTCTGTATGGGTAGAGCTGGAGGCGAGCGTCACACCTTTTGAATCATCGATCAATTGTACATAAATCGATTTGTTACTTCTAAATACCGCCAATCTCGGTCTTTCAGCCGTACCCGATACTTTTTTGCGGATACGATATTGGATTTTTTGCTTGTTAGCAGCTTTTGATTTCATCTCTGATTTATCTATATTTTACTTTCAGACTGTTATTTTGCTTTACCGGCAGCTTTTCCTGCTTTGCGTCTTAAGATTTCTCCTGCGTATTTAATACCCTTACCTTTATAAGGCTCTGGTTTTCTAAATGTCCTCAGTTTAGCACTGATCTGTCCAACCAATTGCTTATCGGCACCTACCAGTTTAATAACCGGCGCTTTCCCTTTTTCTGTGACAGTTTCCAATTTTATTTCATCCGGTACAGCCATCATGATCGGGTGAGAATAACCTACTCCGATTTCAACTAAATTACCGGTATTCGTTGCACGATAACCTACCCCTACGACTTCCAAATCGCGTGAAAAGGATTCGCTGGCGCCTTTAATCATATTAGCTAACAAAGCACGTGTAGTACCGTGTAACGCTTTGTGTCTCTTCTGATCAGAAGGTCTGGTAACAATCAATGATCCATTATCAACTTTCAATTGCATATCGTGGTCTACTTCTTGCAGAAGTGTTCCTTTAGGACCCTTTACAGTCACTCTGTTTTTATCTATTTTGACATCAACTCCTTTTGGAATGGATATTGGCAATTTACCTATACGAGACATACTCTGATTTGCTTTTAAAAGATTAGAATATATAACACAAAACTTCACCACCGACATGCTCTTTACGCGCTTGCTTATCGGTCATGATTCCCTTATTGGTCGAAACGATGGCAACCCCCAAACCGGAACCTACACGTGGAAGATCTTCCGCCGCAGAATATTTTCTAAGACCCGGACGGGATGCTCTTTCCAGTTTTTGAATAATCGGTTGTCTGGTAGCAGGATCATACTTTAAGGCGATCAAAATTTTTTCAAATTCTCCTTCCTTTTTGTCGAATTTATATTTAAGAATGTATCCTGAATCATAGAGGATTTCAGTGATTCTTTTCTTCACATTAGAAGCAGGAATCTCTACCATGCGATGACCAGCAGCCTGTGCGTTACGGATGCGAGTCAAATAATCCCCAATAGAATCTGTTACTGCCATTTTATTTTTTGATTAATTTCTTTCTGATGAATTTGATTACCAACTTGATTTTGTTACTCCCGGAATTTTGCCATTTAAAGCCATTTCTCTGAAAGTCACCCGGGATACACCAAATTTTCTGATATAACCTTTAGGTCTGCCGGTTAATTGACAACGATTTTTTAATCTAACGGGAGAAGCATTTTTAGGTAGCTTATCCAATGCATCATAATCGCCTTCCTTTTTAAGTTTAGCACGCAGATCAGCAAATTTTGCTACTAATACTTCGCGCTTTTTTTGTCTTGCTATCACAGATGTTTTAGCCATATCTTAATTTGTTTCAGATTAATTTTTTTGATTCTTAAATGGAATTCCGAGGAAAGATAATAATGAATGAGCTTCTTTGTCTGTCTTGGCAGAAGTCACAATCGAAATATCCATACCTGCAATTTTGCTGATTTTATCCAGGTCGATTTCAGGGAAAATGATTTGTTCCGTGATGCCCAGGGTGTAATTTCCCCGACCATCAAAACTTTTGTCATTAACACCTCTAAAGTCACGTACCCGGGGCAAGGCTACAGAAATGAGACGATCTAAAAACTCATACATTTTATCACCTCGTAATGTAACACGAGCTCCGATGGCCATGTTTTCACGAAGTTTGAAATTAGAAATCGCTTTTTTGGATTTAGTTTGCACTGCCTTCTGACCCGCAATCAATGACATTTCATTGACGGCAGCATCTACAGATTTTCTATCTTGAGTAGCTTCACCTACCCCTTGGTTAATACAAACTTTTATTACTTTAGGCACCTGCATCGGTGTCTTATATTTGTACTGTTCTGTAAGCTTTGGAATTACAGATTCGGTATAAAATGTTTTAAGTCGCGGTGTATATTTCATATACTTTATTACTTAATCGTTTGATCAGATTTTTTTGCGTATCTCACAGATTTGCCATTTTCAGTCCGTCTGCCAACTCTGGTAGCTGTCCCTGATTTAGGATCTACCAAAGCCAATTTAGAAATGAAGATTGGAGCAGGGATTTCTCTAATTCCTCCAGGGTTGGTATTGGTTGGTTTGGTATGTCTTTTAACCATGTTCACATCCGTTACAATAGCTTTCAAAGATTCTTTGATTACTTTTTGAACCTCGCCTTTTTTGCCTTTTTCGTCACCGGCTATTACGATTACCTGATCACCCTTTTTTATATTCAATTTGGGTGCGAATCGCTTTACTACTGTTTTATTTTTAGATATCATAATCTTTTCTCTTTAGTTAGGTAGCATAAAAAATTAAAGAACCTCTGGCGCTAAGGAAACAATACGCATATAATTCTTATCCCGAAGCTCACGGGCTACCGGGCCAAAAATACGTGTACCCCTGGGTTCGTCAGCACTGGTCAGCAAGACCACGGCATTGTCATCAAACCGGATATAGGAACCATCTTTTCTATGGATGGGTTGACTGGTCCTTACAATGACTGCCTTCGATACAGTACCTTTTTTAATACCACCGGTAGGTGTAGCATCCTTTACAGTAACTACGATGACATCACCCACGCCTGCATACCTGCGGCGAGTGCTTCCCAATACCCGTATGCATTGTACGATTTTGGCTCCACTGTTGTCAGCCACGTTTAACTTTGATTCTGTCTGTATCATGATTGGTTGCTATCTATTTATTTAGATGTTAAACGAATACTTTATATTATTTTGCTCTTTCGATAATCTCGATCAGTCTCCACGATTTGTTCTTACTCAATGGGCGGGTCTCCATGATCTTTACTAAATCACCTTCTTTGCACTCATTTTTTTCATCATGAGCCATAAATTTGGTCGTCTTGTGCAAAAACTTACCATACTTGGGATGCTTTACCTTTCTATCCAAAGACACGGTAATTGTCTTTTGCATTTTAGTGCTGGTTACTACGCCTACACGGGTCTTTCTGGTTGCCCGTTTAACAGTCGCAGTTTTTTCTTGAGTTGCCTCCATGATGAATAAAGATAAATTTTAACTTTTAATATTTTATTTGGTTCTTTTTCTTCTTTCTCTTATTTTAGACCGTTGAGATTTTTGCGCATCTGACATCGCTGCAATTTCACGACTTCTTTGTTCAGTCTTCAATCTTGCTATTTGTTTACGCATGGTTCTCAATTCAGACGGTTTGTCTAATCCTTTTACAGAATGCGTAAACCTTGATTTTTGCAAATTCATCCTTAATTCGATCTCTGTATTCTTAATATCAGTTTCTGAAAGAGAATGTATTTCTTGATTTTTCTTTGCCATGATCTCAATAAAATTTTTAATTACATATCGTGTCTAGCCACGACTTTGGTTTTGATTGGTAGTTTTTGAGCCGCCATATTCAGCGCCTTCGTAGCTGCTTCTTTAGTGATTCCTTCCATTTCGAATAAAATTCTACCTGGTTGCACAAGTGCCACATAATATTCTACAGCCCCTTTACCTTTACCCATGCGCACTTCAGCAGGTTTATGAGTAATTGGTTTATCAGGGAAAATTCTAATCCAAACCTGACCTTCACGCTTGGTTTCACGTGTCATAGCGATACGGGCAGCTTCCAACTGACGATTGGTAATCCTACCTAAGTCCATGGATTTCAGGCCGAAAGAGCCAAAGGATAATGTACTTCCTTTAGTAGCAATTCCTCTGTTTCTGCCCTTCTGTTGCTTACGATATTTCTGTCTTTTTGGCTGTAACATGTCTTATTTTTGAAAAAAGTTTTGCAAAGGTACTATCATTTTATCAATTACGATTGGTTATTTCGTCTTTCGCCGCCACGGCCACCACGACCCCCACGGTCTCCTCCTCTTCCTCCACGATCGCCTCTTCCTCCCCGATCATCTCTTCTATCCCCGCGTCCGCGACCACGACCTCCGCGGTCATCTCTTCTATCGCCACGACCTTCACTACCACGTTCGTCTTTCTTTACTAAACCAATGTTTGGAGATAGGTCACGCTTGGTTAAAACCTCACCTTTGCAAATCCAGGTTTTGATACCAATTTTTCCATAAACTGTCTGCGCTTCCGCCAAGGCATAATCGATGTCCGCTCTGAACGTATGCAATGGAGTACGACCTTCTTTGTATTCTTCACTACGCGACATCTCGGCACCATTCAATCGCCCTGATATTCTAACTTTAATACCTTCGGCTCCTGCTCTCATGGATGATTGAATAGCACTTTTGATTGCTCTCCGGTAGTTAATCCTTCCTTCTATTTGTTTTGCAATGGACTCACCAACTATGCTTGCTTCCATTTCCGGCTTACGGATTTCCATGATGTTGATCTGCACATCAGAACCGGCAAGTTTCTTTAGTTCCTCGCGGATTTTATCCACTTCAGTACCTCCTTTACCGATGATGATACCAGGACGTGAGGTGTGAATCGTAAGCGTAATTCTCTTTAATGTGCGCTCGATCACGATCCTCGCAACACCACCTTTCTCAATACGAGCAAGGAGATATCTTCTGATCTGTTCATCCTCTACGACTTTCTTAGCCATATTTTTACCGCCAAACCAGTTAGAATCCCATCCTCTGATGATTCCAAGACGGCTACCAATCGGATTTACTTTTTGACCCATGAATTATTTAATAGTTATGGTGATTAATTTTAATTAAATTAGTTAGCTGGTTGCATTTCTGACGGAAGCGGTACATTATTGGTCACGACCAGCGTCAAATGATTCGATCGCTTACGGATTCGGTGAGCACGGCCGTGTGGAGCTGGCTGGAATCTTTTCAATACAGGTCCACCACCTACAAAAGCTTTACTAACAATCAAATCATAAGCATCCGTATTGCCTGACTGAGCACTTTTTACTTCCCAGTTAGCAACTGCAGATACCAACGCTTTCTCTACCCAATAGGCAGAGCCTTTATTGGTGAACTTAAGGATATTCAAAGCATCGACTACTTTTTTACCTCTTATATTATCCACCACCAGGCGAATCTTTCTCGCTGATCCGTGTCCGTTTCTCAAATGAGCTACAGCTTCCATTTTTTTCTTTGTTTTAAAAAGTTATTAAACAACTATTTTAATTATTTACCTTCTTCTTTTCTATTTCCTGAGTGACCTCTAAATGTCCGCGTAGGAGAAAATTCACCCAATTTATGACCGACCATATTTTCTGTCACATATACCGGGATAAACGTCTTTCCATTGTGTACAGCGATCGTCTCACCGACCATATCCGGTATGATCATCGATGCACGAGACCAGGTCTTAATCACTGCTTTTTTACCAGATGCTTTACTCGTAGTTACTTTTTTTAGCAACTTGTGAAATACATAAGGTCCTTTTTTTATTGATCTACCCATGATTTATAGTTTTTAGGGATGCTTATTATTTACTTCTTCTGTTCAAAATTAATTTATTCGATGATTTCGTGCGGCTACGTGTTTTCAAGCCTTTAGCTTTCAAGCCTTTTCTAGATCTTGGATGACCTCCAGATGCACGTCCTTCACCACCTCCCATCGGGTGATCTACCGGGTTCATCGCTACTGGTCTAGTTCTAGGACGGATACCTAACCAACGTTTACGACCAGCTTTTCCTAACGATTGCAAGTTGTGATCTGAGTTAGACACTGCACCGATTGTAGCTAAATTCACTTTCAAGATTTTACGTGTTTCTCCTGAAGGCAATTTAACGATAACATATCTTTCTTCTTTCGCCATCAATTGAGCAGATGTTCCGGCAGAACGAACGATTGTTCCTCCTTTTCCTGAAGTCAACTCGATATTGTGGATTAATGAACCTAATGGAATGTTTTCCAAAGGCAATGTATTTCCGATTTCCGGAGCAACTGATTTACCAGAAACGATAACTTGACCAACTTTCACACCTTGTGGAGCAATAACATAACGTTTATCACCGTTTGTGAAGTTTACTAAAGCAATAAAGCAAGTTCTGTTTGGATCGTACTCAATTGTTTTAACTGTTCCTTTTACATCGAAGTTATCTCTTTTGAAATCAATAACACGGTACATACGCTTATGACCACCACCAATGTAGCGTGCCGTGCGGCGACCTTGATTATTACGTCCCCCCGTTCTTTTAATCGGCTCCAATAAACTTTTTTCAGGCTTATTAGTTGTGAT
>CALMKY010000070.1 GCA_937867195.1 uncultured Saprospiraceae bacterium
TAGCAAGTATTTTTTTACCATCGGGGGTGAGTACAGATTCAGGATGAAATTGAACTCCTTTTACGTGATACTTTTTATGACTTGCAGCCATGATCATTCCTTTTTCATCGATACATGTCACCGTAAGATCCGACGGAATGGTATGGGCATTGATCACCCAGGAATGATAACGGCCAGCCATAAATGGAGATGGCAATCCTTTGAAAATAGTCTCTCCGGGATCTGTAATGGTCACAGGGGTATTGACACCGTGATATACCTGATCCAGGTTAATCAAGCTACCTCCAAATGCTTCGCCGATGGCCTGCAATCCAAGGCATACACCAAATATTGATTTAGAAGGAGCATACGTCTTGATTACATCCAGGATGATACCTGAAGTCGACGGTACCCCCGGACCGGGCGAGATGAAAATTACATCGTAATCTTTTACAAAAGAAACCGGCACTTCATCGTTGCGCACCACCTTTATATTTTGATTCGTCAATTCTCTCAGGTATTGAACCAGGTTATAGGTAAACGAATCGTAATTGTCTATCATTAGATATTTCATGATGTTTGATTGTAGTTTTATTTACAGATTACGATATACGATTTAATGATGAGGTGCTGATTGGCGCTTGCGCCGCCTCCGCATGATTAAGAATACATCCTAACCCGATCGTCCAACGGATGCAGTGCATAAATCGTACTTCGTACATCTCAATTTAATTTATATTTCCAGTTAATGTATGGTTTCTGCTTTTTTCATGGCCGCTCGTAGTGCCCCCAGTTTATTATTCACTTCCTGCAATTCGCTCTCTTCAATACTGGATGCTACGATGCCGGCTCCTGCCTGGTAATGCAATACATGATCTTTACTTAAAAAAGATCTGATGGTAATAGCATGTACTAAGGAGCCATCGAATCCAGCGAACCCGATCGATCCTCCATAAAAATTTCTGGCTTCAGGCTCGTATTCTTTGATGAGTTCGATAGCCTTATATTTAGGAGCACCGGATAAAGTGCCGGCTGGAAATGTATCTCCGAATACTTTGAAAATATTGAAGCCATTGGATAGCCTACCTTCTACGGTCGACACCAGGTGAATCACATGGCTAAAATATTGTATCTCTTTTAAAACCTTTACTTCCACTTTATCAGAATGAATACCCAGATCGTTGCGGGCAAGATCCACCAGCATGATATGCTCTGCATTCTCCTTTGGATCGAGTGCCAATTCTTTGGCTTTTTTCTGATCCAGAACATCATTCCCCGTGCGTTTGTATGTACCGGCTATGGGATTGACACTGGCTATTCCTTTATTGATCACCAATTGCGATTCAGGAGACGAACCGAAGATGCGATAATCTCCTTTGTCAAAATAAAATAAATAGGGGGAAGGATTGACACTGCGCAGGGCACGATACAAATTAAAATCATCCCCTGTGAAGGATTGTCTGAATCTCCTGGCAAACACGACCTGGAATACATCCCCGATATGACAGTGATGCTTGCCTTTACTCACCAGCGCTTTGTATCCTTCATCTGTCAGGGTACTGGATTCTTCACCCACTAATTTAAAAGAATGGGTGGAGCTGATCGTACCATTCATCAACGTTTCCAGTTCATCGAGCTGATTTTGATTTTCAACCAGACTATTATGCAATAAATAGATCTCATCTTTAAAATGATCGATCGCCAATACAAATTTGTAAAATGTAAAATTAGCATCGGGTATATCCACTTGCCGTTTAGCCGGGTCGAATTTGAGGGTATCAAAATATTGAATCGATTCAAAATTAAAATGACCAAAAATTCCATTTGTAAGCTTTTGGTTGCTATCACTTTTGATATCGATGTGATCCATAAAAAGCTGAAGATAGTTCGAAAGATCATGTGGTTTATCGGTAGTATAC
>CALMKY010000071.1 GCA_937867195.1 uncultured Saprospiraceae bacterium
CAAGAATCGAGAGTCGCGCCCGCGTATGTCGCAAGTGCTCGCGCAGCTAGAGATCTTGTGTAAAGCCAGACGTGGCGCTCTGGCCTCTGTGAGTCACAGCATCGAGCTGGTGATCGAGGACGAACCAAAGACCGCGAGCTCAATTCAAGCTTTCTTAAAAGAAAATGGAATGGATTGCACAATGTGTACTCATGCTATTGAGGCTCAAAAGGTAATAGAAAATCAAGACTTCGATGTAATTGTTTCTGACATCATAATGCCGGGTATGACAGGAATCGATCTACTAAAGATTATACGAGATAATAATAATAAAACCCCTGTAATCTTAATATCTGCCCTGGGCGAGGCGGACGATAAAATATCAGGACTGAATAGTGGTGCAGATGATTATTTGGGAAAGCCTTTTGATCTCAATGAATTATTGGCTCGCATACAGGCTCTGCACCGCAGATCATCCAAGTCCAATATTCACATTGAAAAACTCAAATATGAAGACCTCGAACTTAATCTGGCTACATTAGAAGTCTTCAGGGAGGGTCAACCCATTGTATTGACACCAAAGGAATTTTCACTCTTAGAGTATTTGGTACGAAACCAAGGTCGGGTGATCCCCAAAATGGAAATCCTCGAACAAGTTTGGAAATTGGGTGAAGGAATTAATACCAATGTAATTGAGGTCTATGTAAATTATCTTCGCAAAAAAATAGATAAAGGATTTAATTTTAAACTCATTCACACGCATTTTGGTATAGGATATTATCTTAAAAAAGAAGAATGATACGATGACGATCAGGACGAAACTCTCCCTTCAATTTATACTGATTACCCTGGGAATCTACCTACTTTCTTTGTTTTTTATATATCGCTTGTTTAAAGAGCAACTTGATGAAGAGATTTATTCGCAGCTTGAAAGCAAAGCCAGGATGACAGCTGAAATGGTCCTGATGCACGAGGAGACACTCAAACCTCAGGAACTCAATACGAATACATCTGCAATACAAATAAAAGATATTGGAAATACTTCCATCTATAATTTGCAATTACAAAGACTATATTCCTTGATTACCTCTGCACCGTTGGTTGCGACCAGTAAATTGGAAGAAATCCTGCAAAAAGGAAAATGCAAAATGGAAGTTTCACCTTTTAAATCCGTGGGACTGCGTTACAAATCAAAGCTGAATAATGAATACCTGATCATTTCTGAAGAGGTCCCGGACTACTCCTCATTAAAACAATTGCGTAATATTTTATTATTAAGCACCATTCTGGCCATGCTCATTGTAGCGGCCGGCGCCTGGTTTTTTGCAAAGCAATCATTGCAGCCGATCTCTCGCATCATTCATGAAGTGAATAATATACTACCGAAAGATTTAAGTAAACGACTCAAAGAGGATGATTCACGGGATGAAATCGGGCAGCTGGTCTCCACATTCAATAACCTCCTGACCAGGATCGAAAAAGCATTTGAAACCGAAAAAGGCTTTATTTCCAATGTTTCTCACGAACTAAAAAACCCATTGGCTGCAATCAATTCGCAAATTCAGTTTGCAAAAAACAAAGAAAGATCTGCCGGTGAATATCATCATATTCTGGATTCACTCCAGGATGATATTGTGCAGATGACCAACACCATCGAAAAACTATTGCAGCTTGCCAGGATCAATTCTCAAAATACAACCATTCCGATGAAACCCATCCGGGTGGATGAATTGATTTTCCAGTCCCAGGAAAAATTTATTCAGACTCATCCTCAATACAGGGTAACCATAGATTTTGAAGATCTTCCATCTGAAGAGGAAGATTTAAATATTTTAGGTAGCGAATCATTGCTTAGACTTGCCATCATCAATTTAATAGAAAATGCTTGTAAGTTTTCAAATGATCATACCGCCAGGTTATTACTTAAATTTAATCAGGACAACCAGGCTATTTTAAGTATCCAGAACTTTGGAGAGCCCATCGACACCCAGGACCAGGAAAAAATTTTCCAGGCATTCTTCAGATCACCTCAACATTCAGGTGTAAATGGTTCAGGTATTGGGCTTTCTCTTGTGCGAAGTGTATTGGATTTACACGGTTTTTCTTTAGACATTCAATCAAGTAAAGAAGAAGGAAATAAATTTATAATTACATTGAATAATCAACGGAAGCGTCCTCTCGGTTCTACTGCCAAAGAAGCCAATACCGTGCATGTCAATGCATGGATGATTATGGCATTTCTTGGTTTGATTATAAATATTGGTTGCAAAAAAGCCACTTTGGGAAATCAGGATGTCAAATCAATAATTACTCAATGGAACGAGAAATTTTTATCACTCAATGAAAATACAGATGGATTCAGACCACCGGTCAGTGCGCGGACTTTTGCTTACACCGGCATCGGAGCCCGCCAACTCGCTTGTATAGAAAATAACAAAATGCAGCCGTGGAGGGATTCTTTTTTTGATTCTGATTTGCCTAGGATTAGTCATTTTAAATTAGATGTTGCCCTCAATGCCTATTATCATACCATTGTAAAAAATTTTTATCCGAATGCCACGATGACGATGAAACATCAGGCGGATGATTTGTACAAATCGATTTTAGATCAATTAAGCAGGAACGATACGATTGGATTGCAATCCTCCATTGATATTGGAGATCAGTTATCAGGTGAAATATTTACTTATTCTTCCCAGGATAGTATATCCAGACTTTCTTTTTTATACAACTTTGATAAAGATTATAAGATAAATCAAAACGAAGGTCATTGGCAAC
>CALMKY010000072.1 GCA_937867195.1 uncultured Saprospiraceae bacterium
TATAGCGTCCAGGTCAGTTTCTGTGTAGATCAGTACATTTTCGTGAATAGGTCCCAGTCGATCCGCTCGCATCTTGATCTGTTCTTCGCTTTCCTCCCCGGTAACATATAAGACTTTCGATCTGAGTTGTAATGCAAGCTGCATCATCAGGGTAGACTTTCCGATTCCGGGCTGGCCACCAATCAGGATCAGGGATCCGGGAACGATACCACCACCCAGGGCACGATTAAACTCTGCGTCAATTGTTACCAGTCTTTCCTGTGCATTTGGAAGGACCTGTTTTAATGGAATTGGCTTTGAAATAGATTTTTTTTGAGTCCTGAGAGATTTCTGAGTTGACTCTGCTTTATTGGTAACTTCCTCAATTTCTTCAATATATGTATTCCATTCACCGCAAGTATGACAGTTCCCCACCCATTTTGGGCTCTTCGTCCCACAATTTTTACAAATAAAAACTTTCTTCAACTTCATTGACCTAAGTTGGACTTTAATTCAAAAAAAAATTATTTCTTTACGTGACTTTTTGTTTTTCTTACGTCAAAAGTATGACTTTCAAATTTGAATAAAGATTCTTAATTGAGAGCTGAAAGATATGAAGGTCCGGACTTTGTCTAGACCTTCGCAAATTGGTTTTTTGGGGTTTATACAGGGTGCTTAGCCGTTTACCGGTCTGGGTGCCCTGTTTTTTTTTGGTTTGTTAAATTATATAAATCAACTAACCAATAACTATAATGGTTTGGTTTCAAAAAATCTTAACTATTTATTTTGTTAATAGGGAACTTTGGTACAAAAACAAGTACCCATCCGGTATTTAGTCTAAATAATCATGATTGATACATTCATTTAGTAAATTTGACTCCATCAAATCCAATCTGACATGAAGAAATATATAATTATTTTATTATCCCTGGTAGGATTACCCATTATAGCTCAAAAGCCGGTAGATAAGCGACTAAACGGGCTTGATACATTTGTTGCAAGAGTTTTAAAAGACTGGAAGGCTCCGGGGGTGACTATTGCTGTGGTAGAAAAAAACAACGTTGTTTACACAGGTGGATTCGGTTATCGGGATCTGGAGAAAAAATTACCGGTTACCGAAAGCACATTATTTGCTATCGGCTCCTGTACCAAAGCTTTTACAGCTTCTTTATTAGGTATGTTAGCTAAAGATGGATTAGTAGACTATGATAAACCGGTTCGCAATTATTTACCGGAGTTAAAATTCTATAATGAATATCTGAATGATCATGTAACGCTCAGAGATATGATGAGTCATCGCACCGGATTGCCCAGACATGATAATTCATGGTATGGATCCAATGCTTCCCGCATGGAATTACTTAGAAGAATAGAGTTTCAGGAGCCTACCGAAGAATTAAGAGCAAAATGGCAGTATAATAATTTTATGTTTCTCAGCCAGGGAGTGGTGATTGAAAAACTCAGCGGCAAATCCTGGGAAGATAATATGAAGGAAAAGATTTTGAATCCTTTAGGCATGAATCAAACAGAAACGCATATATCCGGGATGGAAAGTGCTCAGGATAAGTCTTTGGCCTATACGTTGATTAAAGATTCTTTTGCTTTGTTAATACCATATAGAAATATAGATGCGATTGGACCGGCAGGATCCATCAACAGCAGTGCAAAAGATATGGCCAAATGGCTGATTACCTGGATTAATGGCGGAAAATATATGGGTAAGGAAATTATTCCGGCAGACCATGTTAAGCAGGCTATGTCTATTCAGATGGCCCAGGGATCAGTACCCAATACCGCGGAAAATCCCGATGTTCAGGGATTTGGATATGGCCTCGCCTGGGGTATTTCAAGTTATCGCTCTCACTATCGGGTGGAACATGGAGGAGGCATCGACGGCTTTATTTCCAGTACCGGATTTTTCCCAAATGATAGCATCGGTATTTTTGTAGCTTCCTGCACCGGAGGCGTGACATCCTCGATCAGAAATTATATTGCAGATAGAATGCTGGGATTGCCTTACCGGGACTGGGAAAAAGTAGTCAGGGATCCATATGTAAAACAACGGTTTGCTTCGATGATGAACCCTAAGAAAATAGATAGTAGTCAATTGATTTTAAATACTCATCCTTCCCATCCATTGACAGATTATGTAGGCAAGTATATCAATAAAGGTTATAGTCCAATGGAACTTAAGATGAAAGGGCAGGATTTAGTTGCAGAATCCAACGGGATGACATTTACGATGAAGCACAAGTATTATGATCTTTTTGAAGGTAAATTAGATGGCAAGCAGTACGAAGAAGATGAGTCCTTGGACTTTTTGTTTTCTTCTGCCAAAGACGGATCGATTCATACATTGTCCTTACCCTTACAACCCGGCCTGAAAGATATCGTTTTCACCCGCGACGAAGGTTTTACCGTAAAGACGGATGATCTGAAGAAATATGCCGGCGAGTATACTCTCGGCCCTCAGGCAGTAAGCTTTGTGATTCGGGGTAATTCCTTATTTGCCCTGCTCCCTCCTCAACCGGATTATGAACTCATACCCACCGCAAAAGACGAGTTTAAACTTAAGATTATGGAAGGATTTAAAGTCAAATTTAAAATAGATGAATCGGGTAAAGCATCGGAAGCAAGTTTTATTCAGCCCAATGGTGTTTTTACAGCCAAAAGAAAATAAAATTTGAATCCAACCTGGGTTTTTCCCGAACTGAAAATATCTGCATTCATTCAAAACTTGAATAACGTTTTGTAAGAATGCGGAGACAACGCCGACCTGAGGTTATTCTGTCATCCGGTCGTTCTAAATTTTTATCCTGTTTAATTGCAAACCGAGTGGATGGCCACATCCATCTTTTAATTCAAATTCGTACATTCATCCTTTTAAATACTATTGAATTGCTATTCATGAAAAGATTTATTCTCTTAATGCTTTTATTGCATGTTTTTGCTTTATCCTATGCTCAGAAGAAATCGAAAGTTGCCGCGCCGTCAACTCCATCCAAAACAGAGCAATTGGATTCTTTTATTCAGTCGGCCATGCAAAAATGGAAAACCACCGGGCTCTCGGTTACTGTGGTTAAAGAGGGTGATGTAATTTTTAAAAAGGGCTATGGAGTTACCGATATCCGTACCAACGAACCATTTACAACTTCCACGATTGCCTTTTGTGCAAGTACGACCAAGGCCATGACCGCAGCTTGCCTCGGGATGCTGGTAGATGAGGGTAAAATTAAATGGGATGATAAACTAAAAAATATTTTACCGGCTTTTAGATTATACGATCCTTATGTATCCGACGAATTGACCATAAAAGATTTACTGACCCATAATGCAGGATTGGGCAATGCAGATAACCTTTGGGTATTTGGTTTTAATACCACAGAGATCCTGAATCGTATGAAATTTATGAAGCCGGCTTATCCATACCATGCTTCATTTATTTATCAAAATCTTATGTATGTGGTAGCCGGCGAAGTTGTGAAGCAGATCAGCGGTAAAACCTGGGATGCATTTATTCAGGAAAGATTATTTCAGCCTCTTGAAATGAAGCATACTTATACTTTATTTAAAGATTCTTATCAGGAGCCAAGTCGTATGACTCCTCATTGGATGTATGGAGATACTGTCATCAAGCCGATCGAAGCACTTGACTTCGGGGAATTTAACCCTGCGGGCAGCGTCGTTTCCAATGCCGATGACATTTCTCATTGGTTGCAGTTTTTGCAAGACAGTGCGAAGTGGAAAGGGCAACGATTATTATCAGCCGCATCGTACACTGAAATGTTCAGACCACAATCGTTTGTGACACCTGCCGAATTTTATCCGACGCAGGCTAAGACCAAACCACATTGGATGACATATGGTCTGGGCTGGTTTCAGCAAGACTATCGTGGTAAAATGATTCAATTTCATACCGGCTCCCTGGATGGAGCGATTGCAATCCATGGCTTTATACCAGAAGAAAAATTTTCTATCTATTTATTTGCGAATCTCGACCACAACGAAGTACGGCACGCCATCTTGTGGAAGGCAATTGACCTTTGGAGTTTTAATGATAACCATCGCGATTGGAATAATGAACTCTATGATCTGTACAAAGCCCGACGCGATGCCGGGTATAAAGCCGAAAAAGATAAAGAAGCTAAGCGCATATTGAATACATCCCCCAGCTTATCTTTATCACAATATGCCGGTGAGTTTTCTAATGAACTGTATGGTAAAGCCAATATTACCTATACCAATGGCAAATTATTGATCGAGCTACCCAATCATTTTAATCTTACGCTGACCCATTGGAATTTTGATACATTCAAAGGGGCATTTAATCATGAATGGTATGGCCCTGCTTTTGTAAGATTTAATTTAAATACGGATGGGGTAGTCAACAGCGTGGACATCGATGGAGATGTATATCAAAAAATCAAATAATTTAATATGCATCCGGCCGACCGGGGTCTGACAGAGGCCGTGAAGTTAAAGCATGATTTTTTTGAAATTGGTAGACGGTATACCTATAGTTTCAGTAGTTGGTAATCTGCAGTCCTCACTGTGTATAATTTAATTTTATGAAGAAATTTATTTTAATATTCATATCAATTTTTTTTCTGGCTTTGGCCTGCACCAATAATTCTCTTCAAGATACTGGATGCAGTTTGACTTTTCCTCCCACTTTCCTGTCCTACAATGGTCAGATGTATGGTATGATCCAGCAATATTGCTCCGGACTCGATTGTCATAGTCCCGGAGGCACCTATTCAAATAAATTTTTAGTGACGGACGATTACGGGAAAATATTGCCCACTTTATTAACGGCTTCATCGAGTGTAATCAATCGATCGATGCCAAAAGATAAAAGGTTACAAGCTGATGAAATTCAATTATGGAAATGTTGGCGTGATGCTGCCTTTCCTAAATAATAATCCTTCGTTTTTTTGTATTGGTTCATTTTTAATTACTTTCATATTCAAACAAATAAATTATGAAAAAGGTATTTCGTGTCATGTGTTTTCTGGTATTTGTACATGTTACGTACTGCCAAGACCTGAATTCTCTCCTTCAAATCAAACCGGGTCGATCCAAGGCATATTCTTCCGCAGATCCGGATCATGACAGCAATGCTGACCGCATAAGGTATATTTATGCCGGTGAGACCAGGACGATTGCCGATATCAAAGGGCCGGCGACGATCAATCACATATGGCTTACCTTTAATGATGCCAGACCTAATTGGTTAGAGGCAGGAGGATCCGCGAGACCCGATGAATTGGTCATCCGGATATATTGGGATGATGCTAAAGAACCCGCCGTGGAGGCCCCCGTGGGTGATTTTTTTGGTGCCGGATTTGGTGAACGGCATGAGCTTAGATCTTTGCCGGTAATGGTTGAAGGTGGTGATGGA
Organism: uncultured Saprospiraceae bacterium; assembly: GCA_937867195.1. GTDB lineage: Bacteria > Bacteroidota > Bacteroidia > Chitinophagales > Saprospiraceae > JADJLQ01. The sequence continues at coordinate 5,381 of CALMKY010000072.1, forward strand.
TATAATTGTTATTGGCAAATGCCATTTTATAAACATGCAGTGATCACTATTTCGAATGAAAGTTTAAAAAAATGTCGTAGTTTTTATTATCATATTGATTATACAGAAAATCCATTACCTGTCAGGACACCTTATTTCTGTGCTCAGTATAAAAATGAATTTCCAGAAAAAACAGGTAAAGACTATACAATACTGGAAGCTAATGGCGAGGGACATTACGTAGGAACTGTCATGTCGGTTCGTTCACGTAGTCCATTTTGGTTTGGAGAAGGAGATGTAAGAGTCTATATCGACGGGGAAGCAAAACCATCTATTGTCGGTACCGGGACCGAAGATTATTTTTTAATGGCCTGGGGACTCAACCAGGCCCAGTATCCTTATTTCGGTTGCACCTATATGAGCAGTGATTTTGAAGATCTGGGTACACAGTATTGTCTTTATCGATGGCATATCGCCGATCCAATACGATTTACCAAGTCTATCCGGTTTGATATCGAACATACTGGCTGGATTTCTGAGGATGAAACAGAGAGCGGTAAAGTCGAGCCCCATGTCGAACGCGAAGACGATATCGCTACCGTGGCCTTCTGGTACCAAATCGGTCAACCAAAAAGATTTACAATATTGCCAAAATTAGCAGACAGATTATTACCCAATCTTGATTCGGTCATTGAAGCCAACGCAATGCTGTCAAGTGCCCATCACACTCCCGGGGTGGTCAGTCTTCAAAAAGGTTACGAATTCAGCGGCGAAGGACAATTATTTTTTCAGCCATCGAGTGACGAACCCGAATTGAATCTTGAATTTAATGTCACCT
>CALMKY010000073.1 GCA_937867195.1 uncultured Saprospiraceae bacterium
TGGAGCGACTCGTGATTACATAGAATGTTATGCCACCGGATATGGTCCTTCCAAAGCGAGTACAGAATACGATCGTGCCAAAGATTGCATCGCAGCTGGATTTAGAGTCTATCGGACTGGACCGACTGGTGGAAATGGCGATCAGCCCTTTGATTTTTATGAAAATGCGGAGAAGACCATTGCACATTGTAAAATATTAGATGCAGCAGTAGGCGGTAACGGAAATTGGGCAATCGATCTACATACAAGGTTTGATACCACCGAAGCCATCAAAATATGCAAAGCCATCGAATCATTGCAGCCTTATTTCGTGGAGGATATCATCCGCTCTGAAAACAAAGGAGTTTATAAAACGATACGACAAATGACCAATGTACCCATTGCTGTCGGAGAACAATTTAGTGATAAATGGGATACGAATGAATTAATAGAAAACAGGCTGATTGATTATTCGAGAGTGACCTTGCCAAACAGCGGCGGGTTACTGGAACTCAAAAAGATTGCAGCGATGTGCGAGACTCATTATGTCGGGATGATACCTCATTTTACCGGACCTTTATCCACAGCTGCATTGGTACACGTTTTGGGATCCTCGAGTCCGACCAGATGCATCATGGAAATTGCCGGTGGAGTCATTGAACAACCATCCTATTTTAATCAGGATTATATACTATTTAGGAATGGGAAATTATTTTTAAACCCAAAACCCGGACTCGGCGTTGATTTCAATTCTTCCAAAGCTGATTTGCAATTTGAAGTAGTGTCGAATACAAAGTATCCTCATCCGATATTATATGCAAAAGATGGAAGCGTGCATAATTGGTAAAAGTAGAAAGTATAATTAGGCTTTTGTCAGGCTTGTCTACCCAAAACGTGAAGATCCTATCTAATCCGCCAGTTGAAACTGACCATGATTTAGATTTGATCTTTGCCATTCAACTCATTGTATGATTTTAAATTCGTGTTTCAAATAAATCAGTGACCCGGAAGCCAATATCATTTTTAAATATTTTCAATCTTCAGACGATTAAAAATTTGAGATTATTATCAAAATAATTCTACTTTGTATTTCAATCCTGTCAAAATGATGAGATCCTTATTCATATCCATAAACTGTATGGCGGTTTGTCTTGCTGCACAAACTACCAGATTCAATACCGAGACGGCCGAGCACATGACCGCTTCACTGGAAAAACATAAAAACAATATTCCTGCTTTGGTAATTGGTGCACAAACAGGTAACAGCATGAACATCAGTTGTCCGATCGAAGGTTTTAAAGACAGAAACTATCAATATAAAATGGAAGTATTGGATATTACCAAAAGACCAATCGCCGAAATCAAAGGGGTAACCGAGCTCATGCCCAAGATCGACGATTCTCTCCATGTGACACTGGAAACAAAAAATATTATAAAAAATAATAAAATTGTTTTTATCTCTGAATACTTGAAAATTACGGTTTCACCGTCTGAAAACAGTTTATATGATTTGACGGATAATAAAAGCGATTATGTCTATCTGTACAATCTTAATAAGATCTGGAAAAAAAACGATTTTGTGAAAAAAGAAAAGAAATCGAAATAATCTTTGTTGATAATGCGAAATTTATTTCCCATTTATTCCTACCTAGGATACTTATATGAAATGATTTTCACATTACCTGCTTGAACCTTTTCATCCATTTGCTTTCTTAATAATCACCTTGAGCAAATGCATTAATCCTTTTCATCCATCTGCCCCGGGTAAAATCAGGTATGGCTACCGGTGTACTGCCCAATGCAATACTTTCCTCTGATAACGCCGTAATGGATAACCAGGTAGCAGCATCGTAGACATCGATGGCGGGCGCTTCGTTTTTCTTCGCCGATTCGATAAAGGAATTCAATACAAACCAATCCATTCCTCCGTGACCTGCATTTTCTGCACTCTTTTCATATTTTTTCCAAAGTGCATGATCGTATGTTTTGAGCATATCATCTGCTTTCGTCCATGCATGTTTAGGCGTTTTACCTTCTATCATCAAAGATTGATTGACATCCATCCAAAGACCTTTGGTACCCTGCACTCTAAACCCTAATGAATAAGGTCTGGGCAGATTGGTATCATGAAATAACGTGATCGTCTCACCATTATTGCATTTAATGAGGGTCGTCGTAACATCGCCGAGCTTAAACTCTACGTTGGCATTGGGATGGGAAGGGCCGCCATTGGGTCCATTGATTACATAGTCATGCAATCCCCTGGCTTTCGTCGACATCGATGTAAGATAAGTAAGTCGGTTACCACGATTGATATCGGCCATCATGGCAACAGGCCCTAATCCATGCGTGGGATATAAATCGCCATTGCGGTAAACTGAATGTCTAGTTCGCCATCTGGCCTCACTATATCCTTTCTCATTAAACTCTACTCCTCCACCATATAATTGTTTTCCATTATTAAATTTCACTTCACGTAAATCGTGTTGATAACCACCTTCTAGATGCAGTAGTTCACCAAACATATTTTGTCTGACCATATTGAGGACGGCCATAATATCACGCCGATAACACACATTTTCTAAAAAGAATAAATGTTTTCCTGTAGCTTCGGACGTATTGACCAATTCCCAACATTCATCCAAAGAAAATGCACCACATACTTCAGTGGCTACATACTTACCCGCTTTCATTGCAGCTGTAATCATATTGCTATGCCATTCCCAGGGTGATGCAATCAATACAGCATCGATGGCCGGATTTTTAAGAGCCTCGAGATAGTATGTTTCATTCCCCAGATACACCTGGGGTAATGGTTTGCCGAGTTTTGTAAAGATTGCTTTGCACTGATCGATGCTGTCCTGATCGATATCATTGATCGCAACGACATCACAGTCATTTCGGTATAACAACGATTCCACATGACCACGACCTCGTGCCCCTACACCGAAAACGGCGACACCTAGTTTTCCATTGGGTCCATGATAGACTTTATTTGTTTGATCTTTGTTTTCCACATTGGCTGTTACAAGAGTACTTGCCCCTGCGAGTATGGTTGATCCGATAAATTTTCTACGATTGATAGACATGTAAATATATGTTTTGAGAGGTCAAGATAGGGACAGAAACGGAAACTTAAGCCGAAAGCGTTTGCATAAGATAATTTTCGATATCTTCATTTCTATGTAATAAAAAAATGATTAAAAAATTTCTTTTACTGGTAATCCTACTCTTGTCAAAGAACCTATGTCTGGATCTATTTTGTCAAATTGAATTGACAGTGTCCTCTCCGGATAAACAAATAGTATTTACGCTTACCAGTCCTGATCAAAGAATGGAATATTCTATACAATTCCAAAATAAAAACCTGATAGATCATTCGCCCATTCATTTGTATTCAACCAAAGGAGTTTTGGGAGAACATGTAAAAATAGAGAGTTTGCCTGGCCATTTGATTCAAGATTCCTATGATTTGATCGTAGGTAAGGCGAATCATGTTTCTTATCAATGTAATCAAAAGATCTATCATATTACCGATCTCTTTGATTCCACATTGGCAGCAGATATAGAAACCAGGGTATTTAATGATGGGCTTGCTTTTAGATATTATTATCCTAAATCAAATAATACCGATTCACTATACCTGTTAGATGAAAACACCGGTTTTAATGTGGTAGGTGATCCAAAAGTATTGGCCATGTATCTTCCTTCATTTCAAACTTCTCATGAAGGACTTTATACTTATACAGAATATAAAAAACTGGACAACTCTCATTTGATGGAGATGCCTGTATTGTTTCAATATGCCCAAAATGTATACATGTCTATCCTGGAAGCCAATGTACGCGATTTTGCAGGCGCCTATTTATGGAAAGAAAACGAAATGCTTATGACAAAATTATCGCCCAGAATAGATAAGCCAAATCTAAAAATTATTTCTTCTTTACCTCATTATTCACCCTGGCGGGTCATACAGATCGGCAATAAACCAGGATCATTAATCGAATCCAATATCCTGACCAATTTAAATGAAGCCTGCAAACTAGATGATGTATCCTGGATAAAACCCGGTAAAACGACATTTACCTGGTGGAATGGAAATATGGTACCCGATACCAATTTTGCACCGGGAAATAATTTTGAGACTAATAAATATTATATAGATTTTGCAGCTGCCCACCATATTCAATATCATGCGATATATGGATATGCCGAACAACCTTGGTATGAAGATGATGGATTTGATTTTGGTACTCCCGGTCAACATGTGGATATTACAAAACCGATAAAGCCCCTTGATATAAAGAAAATCTGTGAGTATGGAAAGAATAAAGGGGTGGATGTTTATGTTTGGGTCAATTGGAAAGCACTCTATTCAAAACTGGATTCCGCGTTGGCTACATTTGAAGCCTGGGGACTTTGTGGAACGATGGTGGATTTTATGGATCGGGATGACCAGGAGATGATCAATATACAAGAAGAGATATTACTTAAATCTGCAAAACATCATTTATTCGTTCAGTTTCATGGATCCAGTAAGCCCTCCGGATTGCATCGAACCTATCCCAATGAATTTACAAGGGAAGGCACCTTGAATTACGAAGTGTATAAATGGGGTAATAGCAATGTGAATGCGGATCATGATATTCATATTCCATTTACCAGAATGTTGGCCGGCCCAACCGATTATCACCTTGGAGGATTCAGAGCTGTATCCAGGAAAAATTATAAAGAACACTATACGCATCCCAATGTATTAAGTACCCGGTGTCATATGATGGCGATGTATGTAGTATTAGAGAGTTATTTATCCATGGTGGCGGATGTGCCGGAAGCTTATATACATCAACCCGGGTTTGAATTTGTTCAGGCCGTGCCGTCTACCTGGGATGAAACCAGCGTACTCAACGCCAGCGTGACAGAGTATATTACGATCGCAAGAAGGAAAGCGAATCATTGGTATATAGGGTCGATCAATAATCATATAGCAAGAGAAATTGATATCAAGCTGGATTTTTTAGATGATAAAACTCATCAGGCCATATTGTTTACAGATGCAATGGATGTAGATAAAAACCCAAATCATCTAATCCGGCAAACCAGGCTGGTTTCTAATAAAGATATATTACATTTAAAATTAGGTGCAGACGGAGGTGTTGCAATGATCATCAAATAATTTGCTTTGGTTTTTATTTCAAATTCGTATCTATGTGTTCCTATCAATAAAAGAAAATGAAAAAAATTGCTTTTGTCGTTTGTATTTTCTGGTTTTCTCTGGGTTATACTCAATCAAAGGAAATCAGGCTGATTGTACAAGGAGATGATATGGGTTTCTCTCATTCAGGAAATCTTGCCTTGATCCAATCCTATAAAAATGGAGTAGAAAAATCCATTGAGATATTGGCTCCTTCTCCGTGGTTTCCGGAAGCAGTGAAACTATTAGCCGCCAATCCCGGACTGGACGTGGGTGTGCACCTTACGCTGACCAGTGAATGGGATAATATTAAATTCAGGCCCTTGACATCGGGAGCAAGCTTGCGCAATACCGATGGTTATTTTTATCCATTTGTATTTCCAAACAAAAATTATCCGGGTCAATCGGTTAAAGAACATGGTTGGAATCTTGTTGAGATAGAAGCCGAATTCAGGGCACAGATTGAATTGGTTAAAAAATATGTACCAAGGGTATCTCATGTCACCGGACATATGGGCTGTGTAGTATTGGATTCAAGTATTCAAGCAATGACCGATCGGATTACCAAAGAATATGGTATCGATATAAAACCTTCAGAATATGGAGTAAAACGCGCAGCACTGGAGGGGCCTCACACAACATCAAAAGAAAAAATAACATCTTTTGTAAATATGATCAACAAACTGGAACCCGGCAATACGTATCATTTTATCGAACATCCCGGTATTGACAATTCTGAATTACAGGCCATTTCTCATATGGGTTATGAAAATGTAGCCATCGACCGTCAAGGCGTTACAGATATGTACACCAGTGCATTGGTCAAAACTGCTTTGGCAAAAAAAGGAGTCAATGTCATCTCCTGGACTGATCTTATAGGTGATACCAAAGATTTATTTAATGGGAAGGATCATACAGGCTGGCATATCGATGTTCCGGCCATGGATAAAGATCCTAAGATGGCGACTCCATTTATAATTCGAAATGGCAATATGGTCAGCCTGGCTCATACGGGTGGTCATATTATTACAAATGATTCCTACAGTGATTACAGACTTGATGTGGACTATCGGTTTTCTGCCGAGCCGGGTAATTGTGGTATACTGGTTCATTCATCGGTTCCGAGAAGATTATATTCGATGTTTCCACAAAGTATTGAAGTGCAACTCATGCATAAAGATGCCGGTGATTTCTGGTGCATCGGTGAAAACATTGAAGTTCCCGATATGGAAAGCCGGCGAGGACCTAAAGAAAATTGGGGTGTCGATGGTAATAAGCAAAGACGCATCATCAATCTCACCGATGGATCGGAAAAGCCCGTTGGACAATGGAATCATGCCCGTGTCGAATGTCTTGGTGATGAAGTAAAAGTATGGATCAACGGCATTCTGGTCAATCATGGTTATCATTCGACGGCTACAAAAGGGCAGATCGCATTACAAGCTGAGGGCTCGGAAGTGGAATTTAGGGAAGTGAGATTGACTAAAATTACGTCGTTGAGTAAGGACTGAATAAACTTGAAACTCAGAGAAGTTAAACTGTTTTGATTTACGTGATATTCGTTTTCAAGAATAACTATTTATGAAAAGAATGACTGCCTATTAAAAACCATATCTTCCTGGAGAAATAATATTAAATGGATCCAATTGCTTTTTTATCTTCTTCTTAAAATTGGATGAAAGATTTTGTTTATAAGAGTTTTTTTGAATATCGATATTCAACCGATAAGGCTTATAGCCGTACTCCATCAAAGAAAAGAATAGATTACTGGATACCACTTTTGCCGACTTTATACCTTGTTTGTTTCGAAGAAAGTGAATGTACATCACTAAAGCAATACTCTTTTTATTCAAGATATTCAAGCGATAGTCCACAGTACAGGTGGACTCTTTGGAGACACCAGAAATAATCCTTTCTATATTTTTAATTACGGGCGTATCCAGTGGTGTTATATGGGCCAATAATCTTATACCGGTGTTAGAATATTGATCAAGATTTACAATTTTTTGTTTAAATGGCAAATAAGAAGCGGTTGGGTAACCATTGGGTTGTCCATGATACAATGACCAGTGTCCCACGAATTCATTTGATGTGGGTAATGACCTGATTTTAGGTTCATTGTAGATCTGAACTTTGCCTAATTTTTTCAATTGGTTTATCATAAGATGTATCTTTTGCCTTTCAGTGGATGTGGTAATAATTGGAATCAAAAGATAAAATAGTGAATGATCAATTGGGGATATTTTACTTACCCATCTTATAATACCATCTTGATAATACGATTTGAGTAAGCTGGAAATTTTATTGAAAGAAGGCGTTTCAAAAGTCAATGTTATCATTTTTATATGCTTGGGCTGCCGTGTCAATTTTATGGCGATGGCAGTTACTATTCCAAAGTTGGTCTGAGGAATATACCGCGTCAGATCTTTACTTTTTAACTTAGTGGATAAATATCCATATTGGCATAAATTCCCTGTTCCAGAAATCATTTCTACTCCAACCATATCATTTATCTTCCTGCCCAAATATCCAATTCCATTGTCTAACGTATTGCCTAATACGCTGCTGTAAGGAGATGAGGAAGTCAAGTTAGCCATAAACTTTGTGTCTTTTAGATAGTCAGACAATTGTTGCTGAGTAACACCGGGTTCAATCACGATGATCTGTTTTTTATGATCGCAGGTTCTAATATTATTCAATTTACCGAGATCTACTAATACCGTATTGTTTTTTACTGGCACAAAAGAACCGAATCCCCAGTTGTTTCCTTTAGAATAAGGATACAGTGGTATTGTATATTCAACAGCATAATTTATAAGTTGCCTAACCTGTTGTGTTGTTTTGGGAAATAAAATAGCTGGAGACTTTCTTTTTTTATACTCACCTACTTCGATCAGCGCATCTTGTAATAAGGTAAAATCAATTCCGCATGTCGAAAGTTTATTGAAAAATTTATTTAATTTTTTCATCTACAAAATACATCTCTAATTCACCCATATTTTTGGCATATATTTTACCTCTTGGCGTAGCCTTAAATTTGTTTTTAATTAGATCGTAGGTGCTTTGAGAAATATTGACTTTTCCTATAGCGCCTTTTGCTTCTATCCGGGCTGCAATATTTACTGAGTCTCCCCAGATATCATAAGCAAATTTATTCTTCCCCACTACTCCTGCTATGACGGGCCCTGAATGAATACCGATACGCAGGTTCCATTTTTGCTTTCCTTGTTCTTCTTTTTCATTGCTCCAGGCAGTAATAAATTCCTGTATATCAAGAGCGGCATTGACGGCATCTTCAAAATGGGTCTCGTTGCTGATCGGTATTCCACCAGCACACATATAAGCATCTCCTATGGTTTTTATTTTTTCGAGGTTGTATTTATCTATAATATTGTCGAATGCCTGGTAGCATTCATCCAGATTAGCGACTAATTCGGCAGCAGGTAATGTCATAGACAAAGAACTGAAGTTATCAAAATCAGAAAACAGAATAGTTACTTGATCATAATGCTTTGGCGTTAGCTTTCCGGTTAATTTTAGTTCTTCAGCTACAGCCAGTGGTAAAATATTTAATAATAAATTATCTGATTTTTCTTTTTCTTCTGAAAGGGCTTTAGTTCGTTCTGCTACCCGTAGTTCAAGTTTATGATTGATTTCGAGTTGCAGGTTTTCATTTTCCTTTAGTTGATCTATAAGTTTTAACTTTTTTTCTTCGTTCTCGTTACGAAGAATATTGATTTTATCTGCCAGTGCTATCGAAAACAAAATAATCTGAAGCATAGAACCACTCGGTAGTGCATAAAAGATGGTAACATCATTCATAGGTAATAAACCAATCAAAGCAAAAATCAAAATAAAGGAACCAAGGATAGAAAAACCAAATGCGATTAAAAATATCCCGGAGGACGGTAGTCCTGCCTTATAACTTTTGATTCCCACCACGGCAGTCCAAATTAAGATGAGCAAACTCACAATATTGGTGATTTGATCACCTATCAAAGGAGCAATAAATTGTATTACCAAAGCAATAAAGGGCAACCAAATCAGGTATTTAAAAATCCTATGCCAAAATGGAAAATGAATTTGGGTATCCAGAAAATGATTTGTAAATAACAGTGCAAATAAATCGATGCCGGCGACTATGATGCTTTCTGCAAAATATCTCCAGTCAGGAAAATTGGGTATCCTGGATAAGATCGGAACAATGTAACCCGAGTTATTGGCTGTGAGATACATAAATAATACGAGTAATATCAAATACAAAAAATAGTTATGATCCCGGGTGGAAAAATAAATGAAAAGATTATAAAAAAACATGACCACATAGATACCGATAAAAACAGCTATGATCATTCGTTTGACATCATTGATGGAATCAATGAGATGCCGGTCTGTCAGGGTGCCTTTAAATGCTGTAGGCAAGTACAAACCATCCGGACTATATTCCAGCCTTGCGTAAAAATCAAATTTCTTTACCCCTGAAAGGTTGAATAAAAAATAACAATTATTTGCATCGGGATAGTCCCGCTTAAAATAGGGTATTTGATGTCCAGAAAGTTTTTGTCTATACGGCATACCTTCCGTCGAATAATATAAATTTACTTTTGCCCAATTTTCAAAATCTAAAATAGATTCTGTCATGGATTTTTCGGGTTCGATAGTAAATCGAATCCAGTATACTGACACTTTAGGGATGTCTGGCTTTGTATGTTCTGTCACTTTGATAAAGTGATTTGAAAATTCTGGAGCAGAAATTTGCTCAAAACTGAATGATCCCTTTTCATCCTGCGCATAAAAAATATCTTGAATAGCAGTCACACTTCCTCCCAATAAAGTTTGGGAACAAAAAGATTGTATGGCTATAAATAGAGCCAACGCATATTTTGAATATTTCTCTTGCATTTTAGTCACATCGCAGCTTGCCAATTTGAAATTTGGTTTACAAATAAATTTTATATTTAAATTGGTTTTTATATATTCGTCATACCAATTTAATACAATCCTTTAAACAAAATTACTTTTCCTAATTAAATCCATGAAAGACCATGAAAAATAAAAATGTAAAACTAGAAGATTTATTACCTCAAGGCCAGGCTAAAAAATTAAGTGATGCTGCAAAAAAACTGACCATTTCTCAATTTGAAGATATGGCTCATTCTGAAGGCAAAAAAATGCCGAAAGGATTTACTGTCAAAGATTGGAAAACGGTAATGAAGATCATCGAAGAACGCATCAACAATGGTCAGACTTTATTGTGTGACTCTACAATGAATCTAAAGTCAAATTCTTTGACTTGTCAATTATGTTATTGATTATTTTCGTTTAATTGGGTAGATTATATTTTACATTGGTACCCGATTAAATGAATGATTCATTTCTTTCTACTGACATCGTTTTTCTCCCGTTTGACGTCGTCACATCAGAAGAGGGTTATTTTATATGTCGTGGGGTAAATCGTTTGCTATTTCAAGGAAAAACGATACCCAGGATCTTAAAAGTTTTGAAGGAAATTCCTTTACATAAATCTTTTCCATTGTATCAGGTACTTCAAAAATATCCCAAATCAATCCGATGGGATGCATTGCAATTACTTTTTGAGCTGTATAGGAGAAAGTATATTGTTTCTACTATTGATTCCAAAATAGAGGCAAAAGAAACACCCATTGACTTGTTTTATTGGCATTTTGGGATCAGTACAAAACAGGTAAATTCTAATTTCGCTGACTTTGGTGTTTTCATAGTAGGAGTCAATAAACTTGGTTTAAAAGTATATCATAGTTTATTGGAAGCTGGTTTTACGTTCGTTCACTTTATTGACGATCCTGATTTTAGAAGGACAAATGTCAATCATCAAATGCAAAATATCAAAGTATGGTCAATGAAAGATTGGAAAGAAAAAATTATTCGTAAAAAGAATTGTCTGATCGTTTGCAGTGAATCAGGTAGCCTTCCTGTTTTTTCAGGATGGAATCAATATTGTGTAGAACAAAACCTTCCCTTATTTCCTGTTTACATTGATCAACTGATGGGTTACGTGGGACCATGGGTAAGACCTGGCGAAACAGCATGCCTCCAATGCATGATCCAACGAAAAAATTCATTTCAGGCTAATGATAAAATTGAATTGATTATCGATGCGAATGATTTCTTATTAAAATCAAATTGTGCGTATAGCTATCCTTTATTGAATCTTTGTGCCGATCATACGGCATTTGAAGTCGGAGCCCATGTTGCGGAATTATCCATACGAAAATACAATAGCCAGTTATGTATCAATCCTTATTCCGGAACTACCACCAATCATAAAATCCTGAAGCTTCCCAGATGCATTGTATGCAGTGATTTAGAATCGAAGGGTTCATACAGTACTCTACGAATAACGAAATGAAAGGAGTAGCCATTTCAAAACTATCTCAAGCTCTACCAATACTGGCGGATCATCGATTTGGCATCATCAAAGAACTGGTTGAACTCAAGCGAGATCCAGGAGCTCCTGATTTTTTTTTCTACAGAAGCGTATTATCTAATATTGCAGAATCTGAGCAAGAGCCGGTATTTCCAGTGGCCGGTGGCACCTCGATGAGTAGGGATCATGCTATGCTAAAAGCAGCCGGAGAAGCCATTGAAAGATATGGTGCTTTAGAACGGCACGCTGACCCCCATTGGCTTTGGTCTAATCATAAAGATATAAAAAATGAAACATTGGATATTTCAGAGTATGCCCTGTATGATAAGAGTCAATATAAGTACCCAGATTTCTTTTTCAAACCATTCACAAGTCAATCCAATCACAGATGGTCATCCTGTACAAATGCCATCAATGGGAATACCGTATGGATTCCCTCAAGTTTTATCTATCTCCCGTATCGGTTTAGAATAGAAGATGGAGAGGTTCCCATTCGACAACCTATATCGACCGGTTTGGCTGCACATGAAAGTTATGAGCAAGCTGCGTTGAATGGATTGTGTGAAGTCGTTGAGCGAGATAGTATCATGATTACCTGGCAGGCAGCATTAAGTAGACCCTTGGTCGATCTATCGACATTACCATCTTATCAACAAAATATGATCGACTCATTTAAACAAGTAGGTTATGATATAAAAATAATTTGTACTACGAATGATTCCACCATTCCTTCTTTTTTATTAGTTTTAAAAGGAAATCGATATGGCAATGCCCGATATGCTTTATCCGGATCTGCCGGTTTAAATGCATCATTGGCGATCGGTAAAGGTATTGAAGAATTAGCCCTGATCGAGAGAGCTGCCCGCAATACAGTTTCAAATGAAAAATCATTGCCCATTCTAAAAGGATTTACCAATATAAAAGAATTCACTGATCACATAAGGATTTGGTCAAATCCAAAGATGCTTCAATATTCAGATTTTCTTACTAGTTCAAAAGAGGTTATATCTTTCAATTCATTACCCAATCTATCAACAGGAAATCCCAAAACTGATTTTAGTCTAGCCGTGAAATTAGTTTCTAATACCGGTTATACTGTATTGACCAAAGACATTACGCCATCCGATCTTACCTCAATGGGTTTGTACGTTGTGCGAACGATAGTACCTGGATATCAACCGCTGAGTAGAGGCTTTGATTACAGAATATTAGGAAGCCCTAGACTTTGGAAACTTCCGCATAAAATGGGATACAAATCGAAATATACTTCCCCTCTTGACTATCCATACCCACATCCATTTGCATAATATCAAATATAAAAATTAAATATGTCCGATTCCTTTGATTCATTTTGGGTAAATAAAAAATTACCCCTATTCCCTGAACGATTGTGGGAATTGTATCATGAAAATTCCAAAAATAGAAAATTAGGTGAATTCATTGAAAATCAGGAGTTGATTCAGTCCATTCATCAATCGATCAGTGAAGGGCATCAATTCATTGGTAGAAAAAGAATTAGCTTGCCTAAGCCTGAACCATTGAACATGAAACTGGATCAGGCGATTCTAAACAGAAGATCCTGCCGTAGTTTCAAAAATCAATTCATTTCTTTAAAAAAATTAAGTTCTCTTTTATATTCAGGTTATGGAATTCAGTCATCAGATGGCAGCCCCAGAAAGATGAGAAGTATTCCTTCGGCCGGAAGATTATTTCCATTGGAAATTTATATATGGGCCAACAAAATAAAAGGGCTGAACTCCGGATTGTATCATTATAATCCTTTGATTTCAAAATTGGAATATTTAAAACCAGGAGATCACACCAGCTTGATTAAAGAATTATTAATTTTGAACACGCTGGTAGAAGGTTGTTCCGGCATGCTGTTTGTATCCGGAGTTTTTAACCGTACTGCCATCAAATACGAAGAAAGAGGATATCGATATACATTATTGGAGGCAGGTCATTTTGCACAAAATGTAAATCTTGCTGCCTCTTCATTGAAATTAGGTGTATTAAACATTGGTGGGTTTTTCGATACAAAAGCTAATGAGTATCTGGAAATAGATGGTGTTGAAGAGGCGACTTTATACCTAATAGCCTTTGGTAATAAAAAAATAAATAGACATGATTCACAAAACTCATTTAAAAAGAAATCTAAGCGAAATCATTCATATAAAGCAACATTTTAAAAATAAAGCAAATAAAGAGATTAAAAACTTTACTGTAGCACCCGATTCTACGGTGATCAATGTAATGATCCGAACCAGTCCTTCTATTAAATTAAAAAAGCATGTATCGGAGCATATGTCCTTGCCTCCGCGAATACAGCATCTTCATCGAGTATCACATGCCCAGGCCAGAGAAATTTTTGCAGTTGAACAAAAAAAATTCGAAAGGGTTGTTTCTTATTTAAAATCTAACGGAATAGAAAAAATTGATGAGAAAAAATGGCACCGAAGTATTCATTTTAAGGTTTCGATCGGGTTGATTAATAAATTATTTAAAATAAAACTCATTTATTATACTATCCATGATGAAAAGTACTTAGGGTATAAAGGCCATCTATACATTGATCGAACTATAGCTAAAGATGTATCCGCTGTCTATGGGCTAAACGAAAAAATAATAAGATCCCCAAAAAAAGTACCCGACGTATCTGCCAGGATGTATCCACCACCAGATCATAGTTTTGATCTATCTAAATCAACTACTTGGTATCAATTGCCAATAAATAAATATTCGGGAAAAGGTCAAATTGTAGGGGTGATTGAATTTGGTGGGGGATACGATCAGCAAACTCTTAAAACCTTTTTCCAATCCTGCAAAATAATTCCTCCTCCCATAAATGATATATTGACAGATGGTGCCAAAAACAATCCTGATGATCCCAATTATATACTGACATATGAAACTTTTATGGATGTCGAAATAGTAGCCGGGATTGCTTCCGGTGCTGATCAGATCTTGGTTTATTTTACACAAAATCATAGGGCTAACTTTGTGAATGTATTATCTGAAGCTATCTTGGGTGGTGAACAAGATAATTATAAAACTCCGAATATCATCACCTCCTCATGGGGAGATATAGAAAAAAACTTCACCAAAGAACAGATAGAAGATATCAATCAACTATTACTTGTCGGTACCACCAAAGGAGTCACCTGTATTCATGCCAGCGGGGATCATGGAGCTACAGGTTCAATATCTACAAAACATTCGAATGTATTTTTTCCAGCATCGAGTCCCTGGAACCTTAGCGCCGGTGGTACTCAAATCAATACTTTAAACCAAGATCACACTAAAATCATAAAACAAGTGAGTTGGAATGTGGTCATTCCAAAGCTAGGAAGACAAAGTTCTGGTGGAGGATTTAGTAAAGTTTTTAAAAAGCCAGCCTACCAAATCTCTTCGCTTTCAAAAAAAATAAATGGAAGAGGGGTGCCGGATGTAGCTGCGAATGCCAATTATATAAATTCTATCAAGATATTTGTCAAAAATAATCATAATAAGAAGCCAATAGTAACCACCTCTTATGGGACTAGTGCTGCAGCGCCTTTCTGGGCGGCCTATCTGGCTTTATGTAATGAAGCATTGGTAAAAAAGGGTTTACCTACTTTGGGCAATGTCAATGCAGCTTTGTACTATATTGCTAAAAAAAATAAAAAAGCATTCATGGATATTACAGAAGGTAATAATGGAATCTACACAGCTTCTGTTGGTTGGGATCCATGTACCGGACTCGGATGTATGCAGGGAAGGATATTATTAAAAGAGCTTATTCAATTTTATTCGACTAACCGAAAATAATTTCATTTATTTCGTTCATGAATTTATTACAAAAAATTATAGAACAATTTCCACAAAAAGCAATTAGTAAAAAAAATATTCAATGCATTATTAGATAGTATAGGTGATTGATTAACTTGGATAGAAAAACCCGAGTTGGAACCAATAAATAATCCTGCATTTAGATCTATCAAAAAACATGTGCGGATATGGAAATGAGTATTACAAGCACAAATAGATGGAATACCTTATCCGATTGAGGTACAGATAGCAGGAAATGAGTTTTCACATATTATCCGTGATGTAGATCCATTAAGTCGTCTATATCATGGACATTATAAATGATGACAACTTGAGAAGTTGCTTCCCAGCTTCTTTCCAGAAGCAATATATTGAAAAGTCGAACTTAAAAAATGATCAACTCATGCCACTTGATCTTCCTTTAAAACTCCTTATGCTCCTAATCAAACCCTTAAAGATGCTCTTGCTAGATTAAGTGCAAGTTCATCCACCCCTTCATCTTCCTCG
>CALMKY010000074.1 GCA_937867195.1 uncultured Saprospiraceae bacterium
GCCAAGCCAAGATTAAAATAGACGTCATCAAAATCAGGAGCAATAGCACATACAATTTTATAATGCAGTATGGCAAGCGAATGATTGCCTGCCGCAAAATAGACATTGGCGAGATTAAAATGAGATTCGGTATGTCGGGGATCTTCGATCAATGCCTGCGTAAAATAATTGATGGCATCGATCATCTCTTGTTTGTGAGCTGACAAGACACCGAGATTGCACAAGGCATGCGCTTTGCTTTCGTTTTTTTCAATGGCTCGTAAATAATAACGGGCAGCGGTTGGATCATTATGGATATCCAGTTGTAATGCGATGTCAAAGACTTTATTGGCCATAGGAAGGGTAGTGGCCTCCGTCTGATAGTTGGCTTGATTAAAAAGATCCAGCTGGCCATTTTTTTCCAGGGCAGTTTCATCCACTCGTTTGTAGTCCAACGGATCGTATCGTTGCTTATGGTATGGTATGATTTTAGCCAAAGGAAATATAAAATTACAGATCAAAGATAAAATATAAAATGGGTTCGTTTTGAATCAGAAACCCCGCACTTTTGAAATACTCCTATACGGTTCATTTTTTCGTATTTTCGTCAAAATTTTCGTGACAAACCTTAAATACAGCTACCACTCATGCCTATAGCAAAGTCAGATCACTTGCTCGAGCTGATTCATTCATTGACCAAAGCCGAGAAAAGACATTTTAAATTATTCAGCAGCCGCTTACAAAGACAGGAGGGCACACAGTTTATCAAACTATTTGATATACTCGAAAAGACAAAGGACACCGATGATGACTCGATCCGTAAAAAATTAGGTGGTATTGCAGGAGTGAAATATGCCAATCTAAAGCGAAACCTCTACAGCAATGTATTGACCAGCCTTCGATTGATCCATTCCAGTAAGAAAGTAGATCTTGAAATCAGGGAGCAAATAGACTATGCAAGAATATTATATGGTAAGGGACTTTATCTGCAAAGTCTGCGTTTGCTTGAACGCATCAAGACAGTAGCTCAAAACCATGACCAGGAAATACTATTGCTTGAAATCATTGAATTTGAAAAACTGATCGAGACGCGGCACATCACTCGATCACACAAGGACCGTGTCAATCAACTTTCTCACGAATCGATCAATTTATCTGACCAGGTCAATCTTTCTGTCAAACTATCAAACCTGAGGTTACTCATGTACGGTAAATATGTGCAGATGGGCCACGTAGTAAATGCCAAAGATGAAAAGACGATCCAGCAATTTTTTAAAACCAACTTACCTAAGCTTAATGAGAATCAATTGAGTACCCTGGACCGCATCTCGTATGAACAATGCCTCGTCTGGTATTATTTTATATTATTGGATTTTCAACAAGGACTCGACCATGCTACCAAATGGAAAGAGCTGTTGGAGACCAAACGATTTATGCTGGAGCGTGATCCCGACTCATATATGCACTCGATCCATTATATACTCACCTGCAGTTATAATCTGAGATTGTATAAAATATTTAATAATGCTCTAAAAGACCTCGAAAAATTCAGGAAAGAGCATTATGCCAAATTTAATGACAACAGTAAGATCCTTTCCTTCATTTATGTGCATACTTCCCGCATTCATCAGTATTTTGTAGAAGGTAAGTTTAAAGAAGGTCTTGAGATCGTACCGAGTACGCTTACACGGCTGGAACGATACGAAGATAAACTTGATGTACACCGCATCCTCGTGTTCTATTTCAAGATCGCCTGGATGTATATCGGAGCAGGTGATCCGACTTCTGCGAGTAGTTACCTGGATAAAATCATCGATCTTAAATCAATACCGTTGAGAGAAGATATACAGGGTTATGCGAGACTGCTCAATTTGATTGCTCATTACGAAATGGGGAATAAAGGCTTGTTGTCGTATCTCGTGAGATCAACCAACTATTTCCTCAAGAAAATGCATGACCTAAATAAAGTGCAGAAATCAATTCTTCATTTCTTTAACCGGCTCATCAATGCAGATAGCTTTAAAGAAAAAGAATTATTCAATAGCTTTTTACCGGAATTACTCGAACTGAAAAAGGACCATTACGAGCAACAGGCATTTATTTACCTGGATATCATCTCCTGGGTACAAAGTAAAATTGAGGGAGTCACGATGTCAGAAGTAATTGCCCGTACCTATCAACAAACAAAATAATCTACATGGAAAATAAGAAAGCTGCTCTGCAACGATCGCTTGGATTGTTGTCATGCATTGTTTTAGTCATCAGCGCGATCATCGGCTCAGGAGTATTTAAAAAAGCTGCTCCCATGTCGGAGGTATTGATGAAACCCACCTATGTATTACTGGCCTGGATACTGGCGGGATTGATTAGTTTATTCGGTGCCCTCAGCAATGCCGAGATCGGTGGCATGTTTGCCGATAGCGGGGGAGAGTATGCCTATTTTAAAAAGATATATAATAAATTTTTCGCTTTTTTATACGGGTGGGGAAGTTTTGCAGCTATCCGTTCAGCATCTATAGCGGCGATCGCTTATGTATTTGCAGAATCATTAAATCATCTGATCCGGTTGCCGGATATCGGCACGGATTCCATCTCATTATTTGGATTACATTTTGCTGCCAATCTTACCGTAAAATTGATTGCAGCCACACTATTGATTGTATTAACCTATATCAATTACCGGGGACTTAGACTCGGTGAAGCAGTTTCTCGGGGACTTACGTTTACATTGATCCTATGTATGCTAATTTTCATCGTTACAGGTTTATTTAGTTCGCATGGTGATTGGAATAATTTAAATAAACCGGCAACCAATTATGTAGCAAAGCCATTTTTCTCAGGAGGTTTCCTTGCATTATTATTCACAGCCATGCTGCAATCTTTCTGGGCTTACGAAGGCTGGAATAATATTGGCTATCTCGGTGCAGAGATTAAAAACCCACAACGCAATCTGCCACTCTCATTATTGATCGGCACACTGGTCGTCATCACGCTCTATCTTTTGATGAACGTAGTCTATCATTATATATCTCCCATCGATGACATCATTGCGCGTCGAACTACCGGTTCCGGAATAGCAGCAGTTGATATTGCCGGTATATTTTTAGGTAAGGGAGGAGCATTATTTATTTCATGCCTGATCTTAGTGACTACCCTGAATGCGACGAATGCCACCATCTTAATGGCGGCCCGTATTTATTATGCCATGGCCCGCGATGGAGTATTCTTTAAAGGCGCCTCCACGATCCATCCCCAATACAATACACCTTCTACATCGCTCTGGATACAATGCGCCTGGTCGATTATTTTATTATTTTCCGGCAGTTTTGATCAATTGACTGATATGTTGATTTTTGCATCCTTCTTATTTTATGGTGCGACCGCATTGGGGGTATTTGTCATGCGAAAGAAAGCACCGGACCTTGAGCGACCCTATAAAGTGATAGGATATCCAATAGTGCCGGGTTTATTCGTTTTGTTCTGTCTCGGATTATTTATTTATACACCATCGCAGAGACCGATGGAAGCATTGACCGGCGTTTTATTGATCCTGATCGGAATACCATTTTATATGTACTGGAAGAAAAAAAATCAAGTGGCTTGATTTTTGAGTTTGTCTCTCTGAATTTTGTTTAATAAAATTAAATTATGAAAATCGCAATAATAGGTGGGGGTAATCTCGGTACAGCTATTGCCGAAGGATTATTGGCCAGTAAATTTATTTCAGCTAAAGATCTTACGGTAACCCGTCGCAATCCTGGTGCATTACAGGCTTTAGTCGATACCGGTGTTACCGTACACAGCGATAATGCCAAAGCGATCAAATCATCTGAAGTCATCATATTAGCTGTCAAACCCTATCAAACAAAAGATCTGCTATCCTCTTTAAGTGCGTCCTTCACTGCCGGTAAACATCTGTTGATATCCGTCGTTACCGGTATCGAAATCAAAACCATGCGCGAAGCGATAAAGAAAAAAATATCAATCATACGAGCTATGCCCAATACTGCAATCGCCATCCGTGAAAGTATGACCTGCATCGCCGGCGACGGCACCACAGCAGAACAAATGAATTACACTAAAAAACTATTTGATCAACTCGGAAAAACTGCCATCATCGAAGAGAAACTCATGGAAGCCGCGACCGCGCTTGGTGCATGTGGTACGGCCTATGCCATGCGCTATATCCGCGCCAATACACAAGCCGGAATCGAAATAGGTTTCGGATCGGAACTTGCTGCTTTGATTGCTGCACAAACGGTCAAAGGCGCGGCAGAATTATTACTCACCCGCGATACCCATCCTGAAGCAGAGATCGATAAAGTAACGACTCCCAAAGGTTGTACGATCGCAGGATTGAATGAAATGGAGCACCAGGGATTTTCCAGTTCGTTGATCCGGGGAGTGGTGACGAGTTATCGGATGATTGCGAAAGATTGAAGAAAATGTAAAGCAATTTTAGCAAGTAAATTTGTACTTGGTCTTAAAAATTTCGAATCATCGTCATTTTAGTAAATGTACTAAAGTTTGAAAGCCCTAACAATTATTTATATACCAAACACTCAGACTTCTCCAATCCTTGTCCAATTTTTTAGCCTTTCTTAGAGTTTTCCATACTGAACCACAAATGCTATTCGGTAATTTGAATTTGCCTCCAGTTTGACTTTGGATTTTAGCGAGTGCTTTTTCTACTGAATTTAATTTTGTGGATTTAGGCTTTGTTGAAGAATTGTGCTTTCCACCAGGTTTTGGGCCTGTATTAGATTTTAAAGTGGCCATAGACATATTGTTTTTTTAATTGGATGATTAAATATTTAAATTTATCATTGTCTAATTTAGATATAATTAAACATTTTATTAAAATAACTGATTTGAATTATAAAGAATTTTACCCAGCACCGTCGTCCACTAAGCCAAATTCCTTTTTAAATGTAGTCATAAGCTGATTAGCCCAGCTCCTTATGCAATACTTCACTTGCAAAATCAATTTCTCTTTCAGTATTGAAAATGTGGACTGAAAACCGTATTCCATTAAATCCAAATTCTTTATGGGTAGCTCTGATGCATAATTTATATTTTTCCAGAAGCATTTTTACAAATGACGTTCTCTCCATTGAGTCCTTTAGTAACAATGTAAGCATGGATGAAGAAAGAGTTTCATCTGACGGACTGAGAATGGTAGCATTGCGTAAATTTTTTAAGCTTTCATATAGTCTGTTTCTCAGCTTTAAATTTTGTTTTTCTATTTTTTGAATGCCCATTGATTCAATATATTCGATGGCCTTTCCTAATCCAAGGATGCCGGCTAAATTCACTACGCCGTTTGAATCGTTGTATGTAGCGTAAGACTCCTCAAATTGCATGGGACGAATGCGATCCTGGACGTCTCTCGAAAGATAAAGAATACCTGTTCCTTTAGGCCCCATCAACCATTTATGCCCACTGGTCGCATACGCATGACATCCTAATTCCTTTACATCCACCTTTATTGCTCCTGCTGCTTGGGCACCATCAACAATACATATCGTGCCATTTGCCCGGGCTAAAGCTGAAATTTCGGCAATGGGCATCCTAAGTCCGGTAGATGAGAAAACATGGCTTATGCTAATCAGTTTTGTATTCTGTTTTAAATTGTTTCTTATTTTTTGCAGAATTAATTCTGAACTATTAGTATCTCTAGGAATATTTATCTTATCAACGATAACACCATAATACTTTGCAAAATATTTCCAGCATAACAATCCGCCGCCATGCTCCTGGTCGGTAGTAAGAATTCGATCTCCGGCTTTTAACTGTAAACCCTGCGCAATGGCATTCATTCCATTTGTGGTACTGTTGGTAATCAGTATTT
The DNA here is from genome assembly GCA_937867195.1 of uncultured Saprospiraceae bacterium. GTDB lineage: Bacteria > Bacteroidota > Bacteroidia > Chitinophagales > Saprospiraceae > JADJLQ01. Next base: position 5,831 of record CALMKY010000074.1, read on the forward strand.
CATTAATATCACAACCAAGGAATTTGGCAGCAATGTCTCTGGTCTTTTCAGCCAATTCTTCTGCACCAAATTTCCCATAAAATTTCACAGGTAAAGATTCCAGTTCTTGCCAAATCTTGAAAACAGCATCCATAGTTTCTCTCCGACACGGACCCAGTGTCCCGGTATTCAAATAAATAAGCCCTTCAGAAAAAAAATATTCGCCTTTTGAGCGATTGAAAGAATATAGGTTTGCCTGTTCAGGAGCAGTTGAATACGGAAATATTGAATTTAAAAAAGCACCTGCTGTAACCGCGTTTCGAACCGTAGTTAAAAACTTTTTTCTGCTGTACTTGTCAGAATCCATACTTTTATTCAATAAGATAAAAGCTATTGATATTTTATAATTGAGTCAAAAAACCAAATTCACAAAATATCAAAAGCTTTTTTATTGCTCTTAAAATTAGGCAATTTGTCCAATTATAATGAATTGAAGTTTTAAATAATATAATTGCACGTTGCCTAATAATAATTACAGCAAATTGAAAATCGGGAATCTCATAAAACTGACATTGCTTATTTAGGCCAGAACCAGATCATCATGATTTTAGAAATCACCAAGGTCAACGCAATTAGCTTTCATTCATCACCTTCTCCTGATGATTGATACTCTCCTCATGGATTGCACCTAAAAACTTAGATACAAAATCAGTGCTCAACCCCAACTTACCACCTTTCTCCTGGGTCTTTTCCAATATTTCATTCCAGCGGGATGGTTGCAGGATCGAGATATTATTCAATTTTTTAAAAAGACCGATTTTGTCAGCTAGTTTCATTCGTTCGCCGAGCATATTCAGGATTTCATTATCCACGACATCGATCTGATGACGAATGTCTTCGATATTATCAATAAACTTTTGATCGGTTGTATTTTCTTCACGGATGACCAGGCGATCCAATATTTTTTTCAATCCTTCACCGGTCACTTGCTGAGCAGCATCGGACCAGGCAGCATCAGGATTGCAATGGGTCTCGAGCATGATACCATCGTAATTAAGATCCATAGCTTTCTGAGCAACTTCCCATAAACCCGGACGATTACCACAAATATGAGAGGCATCGCAAATAATAAAAAGATCGGGATGCTGACGAATCAATTCGATAGGAATCTCCCATCTTGGGGCATTGCGATAGATCGATTTACCGAATGAGGAAAAACCGCGATGGATTACACCCAGTCGGGTGATACCTGCTTTCTTTAATCTTTCCAATGAACCTATCCAAAGACTCATATCTGGATTGATCGGATTTTTAATCAAAACCGGAATGTCTACACCAACCAATGCATCGGCGATCTCTTGCACTGAAAATGGATTGACCGTCGTACGTGCACCGATCCACAATGCATCTACACCGGCTTTGAGTGCATCGAATACATGCTGCGTGTTGGCTACTTCCGTAGTAGTCTTCCAACCGTATTCTTCTTTAACTCTTTTGAGCCATGCAAGACCGGGACGGCCTATGCCCTCGAAGCTACCCGGGCGGGTACGGGGTTTCCAAATACCTGCTCTGAAAAGATCAGGCTTGATACCTTGCTCGTGCATTTGAGCAGCAGTAGCGAGTACCTGTTCTTCTGTCTCGGCACTGCATGGACCTGCGATGAGAAAAGGCTTTTTAAATCCAGGCTCAGTAAAAGGTCTTGCGGATAATGATGCTGTTTCCATATAATTTGTAAAGTTAGTTAGATTGAATTTGTATTGTTATTTTAATATTTTTTTGATTTGATTGGCTTCTTCTATCATGTGTCTGAATGTTTTAAAATCTTTTTTGATCAATAAAGATCTGAATCTGGACAGGCTATTGATATGCTCGTCCAAGACATCGAGGACATAATCTCTGTTTTGTTCAAAAATAGGCACCCACATATCGGGATTGCTTTTGGCTAGCCTCACCGTCGAACTAAATCCACCACTTGCCAGGTCAAAGATGCGATTCTCATCTTTTTCTTTTGCCAATACCGTCAATGCCAGTGCAAACGAACTGATATGCGAAATATGCGATACATAGGCCACATGGAGATCGTGAGAGTCGGCATCGAGATAGACCAATCGCATCTCCATAGCCAGCAATAATGATTCCAATGTTTTTACTTTCTTAGGATCACTATCGCCGGCATCGATGATGACACAGGTTTTCTGCTTAAATAATTCAACCAGTGCCGACTCAGGTCCTGAGAATTCAGTACCCGCCATCGGATGGGCTGCCACGAAGTTTTTTCTATGAGGATGATCTTTAACTGCTTTGATGATATTCTTTTTAGTGGAACCTACATCGATTACGATCTGATCTTTGACCTGATCGAGTACATGGGGTAGGATGGCTTGGATATTATTGACCGGTACACTGATGACGATTAGATCGGACTTTGAGATAGCTTCGTTCAAAGGCAATGCTTCATCAATGATCTTATTTTTAAGTGCTGTATCTAAATGCAATGGATTCAGATCTACACCGATCACATGTTGAATCAATCCGGTTGCTTTCGCTGCCAACGCAAACGATCCGCCGATATGTCCAATACCGATGATAGCAATTGTATTCATGTTCAATTAAGCGCTTTGATTCGGGATAATGCTTTGTCAAATATTTCTACCGGTGTGCACAAGGATATACGGATATAGGTATTTCCGTTTTTACCAAATATACCGCCGGGAGTGATGAATACATGTGCTTCGTTGAGTATTTTATCGCTGAGCTCGTAGCCATCTTTGTATTGGCTTGGGATTTTGGCCCACAGAAACATACCTTGCTGATCATCCTGATAATCGCATCCAAGCACTTTTAAAATTGCTGCTGCCGATTTTTTTCTTTCTGTATAAATGGCATTGAGCTGATCGTACCATGATGGATCTAGTTGCAATGCTTTGACAGCCGCCATTTGCAAAGCAAGGAACATGCCGCTGTCCATATTGCTTTTGAAACGTTGGATATAATCGAGGAAGGTAGGATTGGAGATCGCCATCCCGACACGCCAGCCTGCCATATTTTGAGCTTTAGACATCGAGTTGAGTTCGATGGCCTGATCCATCGCACCATCGATCGACATTATCGAAACATAGTTTTTATTTAAGATGAATGAATAAGGATTGTCGTTGCAGATCAATATATTTCTTTCTTTTGCCCACGACAATAATTCGCCCAAATAGGTTTTATCGGCATATTGACCGGTAGGCATATGAGGATAATTGATCCACATCATTTTGATATCTCCGGGTTGGATATGCGATAGCGAATTAAAATCGATTCGCCATTTATTTTCAGCCGTGAGATCATAATATACAGGGACTCCTCCGGCAAGTTTTACAGCACTCGTATAGGTAGGATAGCCCGGATCGGGAATCAATACTTTGTCGCCTTCATTGATAAATGCCATACAGATGTGCATGATCCCTTCTTTGGATCCGATCAATGGCAATATTTCTTTGTCAGGATGGAGATTTACATCGAAATATCTTTTATAGAAATCGGCCATAGCATTGCGGAGCTCCGGCCGCCCTTGATACGATTGGTATCCATGGGCATCCGGTTTCTTTGCCCATTGGTATAGCTCTTCGATCACACTGGGATGTGGAGGTAAATCGGGAGAACCGATTCCCAGATTGATGATATCAGCGCCTTGCGCGCGCATGGCAGCGATTTGCTTGAGCTTGGTTGAAAAATAATATTCTTCTACCTGAGCGATTCTATGTGCCGGATCAATTTTCATGATGCTTTCCTTTTGGATATATTCCTAATACTTTAATCTCATGGATATAAGGCCTGATGGCTTCAATGGCATCGTTTAAATGCGAAGGGTTTTGTCCCAATAGATCTACCCAAAATGAATATTCAAAAGGCTTTCCCTGGATGGGAATTGATTGAATTTTGGTGAGGTTGGTTCCACTTGCCGCCAGTTGGGATAAGACATGATGTAAGGATCCCACTTCGTGCGCGAGCGTAAAGATCACGGAAGCTTTATTGGCATCATCGCCTATATTTTTTTTAAGTTTTTCGAGGATTAAAAAACGTGTAAAATTTTTCTTATTGGTCTCGATCGATGGAGCGATCACTTCCATTCCATAGAGTTCAGCAGCCAAGGCACTGGCAATCGCTCCCCGGGTTTTTAATTTTTTTTCTTTAATTTCTTTGACACTAAAGGCCGTGTCGATGCTTTCTATGAGTTTGATATGCGGATGGTGAGAGAAAAATTCGCGGCATTGTTCGATCGCGATGGGGTGGGAGTGCACTTCTTTAAGATCTTCAATTTTTACTCCGGGCCAGGTGATGAGATTTTGAATGATTCTCAGGGAAACCTCACCATCGATGTGCACTTTGGATCGATTGAGCAGGTTAAAATTAGGCATAAGCATACCGTAGATCGTATTTTCGATGGCCATGGCTCCGAAGTCTACTTCTTTTTTATTGATTTTATTCACGATCTGGTCAAAAGTATCGGTCTCATCGATCAGAGCCTGGCTGCCAAAGAAATGTTTGACAGCGATATCGTGAAATGCTCCTGCATAGCCCTGAATCGCCACTTTGACCGGTGCTTTATTTACTGATACGTTTACTTTTTTTGTCATTTCAGATTACAGATCGTGATTAAAACACTGAAGGGAGCCTTGTATTTTCAAGGACTCCCTTCAGTTTATTTTTTAGATCATTTCTATCAAACTTCGGTCATCCCATTATGATAATAATAGTAGCTAAAATAAAAACCAAAAAAGTATGATGGCTTGATCATGGATGCAAATATAAAACCATTTGCGGATTGTGCAAACCCGGGTACATATATTTATTTTTTGTATACAAATAATATGTACGAATAACGATGTACGATATACGAAATATTGGTTGATTCGAAATTATCAATATTAAACCTGGATTCTTCAATCTG
>CALMKY010000075.1 GCA_937867195.1 uncultured Saprospiraceae bacterium
GATCTTCCGCAAAAAAGACTCCCGGCCAGGTCGTGCCGGCGCAGAACAAGGATTTTGACATAATATGTTCATGATTACCAGCCCAATGGTTATAAGTATCAATATTGGCTTGGTCGTCCGCAGTATTATCCTGGACTCTGAATTTTTCAGGTATATCCTGCATCAACACGCGACGACTTCCAAAAGTAAATGCATCGGATACCATGACCACATATCCTCTTTTCGCCAATTCATTGGCCCAAGCTTTCCCTTCATAATATTCCTTTTGATGTGAGACCATCATCGGATGCTGTTCATCACCCGTTTTGGTTATTTTCTTTGTCCCGAAATATTTATTACCTCCATGATCATGAAAAGCCAGGACTCCGGGTAATGGACCTTTGGCATTGGAAGGCTTTAATACAACTGCTTCCGTCGGTCGACCGTATGGTAATTGCCATGTAATTTCTTCGATGGACAGCCCATCAAAAACTGACTTCTTTATTAAAGTAACTTTCGGTAAAGGCCCTGTGTCGGGAATTCCCAACCGATCAAATAATTTTGCTTTTGCCGTCTTTCTCCATGCATTGACCTCAGTAAACCTCGAATTTCTAAAAGATAGCTTGGGTAATTTCTTATCCATTAATCCGGCGGCCCATGGGCCATATTCACCAATGATGCTCAATTGATTTTCATTCATACCTGGTCTTGTAGTGTTGTAAATAGATGGTTTAGAAATTATTGGATTCATAGGAGACATTCCCATAACGCTTAAGCTCGCCAGTCCGGTTTGAATTATAAAATCTCTTCTTTTGGATTTCATAAGATTGAATTTTAAAATCTGAAAATACAAAATCTTTCAAGAGGGTCTACAATTTTTCGTAAACTCCTTTTGCCTTCAGTTTTACGAGTTGAATTCCAATGCATTTTTTTTATTAAAATATTGAAATTAAGCATTCATTTAAACATCATGGCCAGATGCGAGATTGCTTCACCGCCACGAGATTTAAAAACTAAAATCACTAATTTTGCATGTATCAAATAAATCTCTGATGATGAAACCGCAAGATTATATCACTTTAGAAAATCAATATGGTGCGCACAATTATCACCCGATTCCTGTAGTTCTTTCCCGTGGCGAAGGAGTTTTTGTATGGGATGTTGAAGGAAAACGGTATTATGATTTTCTATCCGCTTATTCTGCTGTCAATCAGGGACATTGTCATCCGCGAATTATTGAGGCCCTGGTGTCACAGGCACATAAACTTACTCTGACTTCCAGGGCGTTTTATAATGACCAACTGGGATTGTTTGAAAAAAAACTCCATGACATATTTGGATATGATATGGCCTTGCCTATGAATACCGGGGCTGAAGCTGTTGAAACAGCCTTTAAGCTTTCCCGCAAATGGGGATATGAAATAAAAGGTATTGAAGAGAATAAAGCCAGAATAATATTCTTTGAATCCAATTTTCATGGACGAACGATGGGTGCGATTTCTGCAAGTACGGAAGAAAGCAGTACAAAGGGCTTTGGTCCGTATTTACCCGGTCTAGTCGTTTTACCTTATGGGGATCTTGAAGCTGCTAAAGAATATTTAACAACACAAAAAAATATAGCCAGCATCATTATAGAACCCATTCAGGGAGAAGCAGGAGTCATCATTCCGCCCGATGGATATCTAAAAAGCTTGTCTGAAATATGCAAGCAGCAAAATATACTTTTCATTGCCGATGAAATACAAACGGGTCTGGGACGAACCGGTAAAATGCTGGCTTGTGATCACTATGACTTAAAACCGGATGTGGTCTTACTTGGCAAAGCGATATCCGGTGGAACGATGCCGGTTTCAGTCGTACTGGCGAATAAACAAGTCATGGAAGTGATCAAGCCGGGGCAACATGGTTCGACCTATGGAGGTAATCCTTTAGCTGCCAGGGTCTCTTGCGTTGCACTTAATGTATTATTGGATGAACATTTAATTCAGAATGCTGCTGCCGTGGGCGGTCAATTGACAGACTTATTACTTGAAATAAAAAACGACAGTACTGGTTTAATCAAGACGATTCGTGGAAAAGGCTTATTACAAGCAATCGAAATCGATGACAGTCCTGAAAGTGATACAGCATGGAATATTTGTATGCGAATGGCAAAAGACGGTGTCTTAGCGAAACCTACCCGTGGAAATATTATAAGGCTTGCTCCTCCATTGGTTATAGATAAGCAGCAAATAGAAGAAAGTGCAGATATTATACGACAAGTAATGATGTTACATATGTCAATTGCGTAACAAACTAATAATCAATCGAAACAATTTCCAGTAAAAGTTAAAATTTAGAATCATTCCAGAAAAGGCCAGCTAAGTTGGGGGATTTTTCGTTACTTTTGATATACTTAATCTGTTTGGTACCCGAAGTGCATTTTTTTATAGCCAATACTCAACCCTTTTTATTAACCAAAATTTTAATGCTATGAAACTACTTAGATTTTTTATATTCATATTAGTTCTTACATTATTTAACAAGTCTTCATTATTTGCAGATTGTTTAGTTACGGGAACGGTGAATGCTTCTACCTTGACTGGCTGTACAGGCACCATGACGATACAAAGTGGAGCGGTCGTAATTATGAATGCGAATACTACCTGGGTTGCCTCCAAAGTTATTATATCGAGTGGAGGTCAAATCCAATGGACAAACAAAGGTGATTTAATTTTGCCATCTAATGGAATACTAATTATTCAAAGTACGAGTCCGACTTCTGGGTCTGGTGCGGCTTTGTACGGAGCTACTTGTAATAATAATGTCACAATTTTTTTGGGAAGCGTAAAATATTCTGCTTGTACCGGAGCTGGTAATAATTGTATATTGTTTTCAGATTTAGTAGCTGCAGGCGGCACAGCACAACCTACTGCAGGTGTTACTGCCGGTGCAAATGTATCCGGTACTAATGCTTGCTCTCCATTTGGATTAAGTGTTACTGTGACAGGGGCAGGAACAGTTCAATCATATAGTTGGTCGCAAACCAGTGGTCCCGGTTCTTCGACTTTTAGTTCGACTAGTGTTTCAAGTCCTACAATTAACAGTGTAACAGTTGCAGGTTCTTATACTTATAATGTTGATGTGGTAGTCAGTAATACCATCAGCAATTGTGCAGCTACAGGAACTGTTACGGTAAGCAGTTCAATTACGCTTCAAGTATATTTACCGGTCTCAGCAACAGGTGGAGGTACTCCACAAATTGCAGCGGGCAATCCGTACACGTTAGGACCCACTGATGTAAGTGCAGCCAATTATACCACGGTTTCCTGGACAGAAAACGGTGCAGGAAGTATAACAGCTGGAGGCGGAACATTACAACCCACCTATACGTCTGCGACTGGTGATAAGGGGAATACAGTAACACTTACCATGACAGCATCCAATCCGGGATGTAGCACGACAGCTAATTTTACAATTCTTGTACGGACAAAACTCCCTATTGAACTGCAGTCTTTCACTGGTAATCAATCCAATTGCTCTAATAATCTGACTTGGAGCATATCCAATGCCAAAAATTTTAAAGATTTCGTTGTAGAATACAGCAAAGATGGCCTAGACTTTTATTCCATTGGCCTGGTATCTTCCCAAAATGAATCCCGGGATAATACTCAAACCCAGACCTATAAGTTTAACGATAAAGCCCAACACAGTAAGTCGGCTTATTACCGGCTTAAACTAATAGACAATGATGGCAGTTACTCCTGGTCCAATGTGATAGCAATACAAAATCAATGCCTGGTGCCGACAGCTCAATTATCACCGAATCCATTAAAAAATGCTAAGGTATTCAATGTAGAGCTTTTTAATTTTGGAAATCAAATCAAAGGCAATCTGGTCGATGTCGCCGGCCGATCTCTTGGACAGTATGCACTCACCAATGGCAGCAATCATCTTACAATACAATCAGTCATCGATGGGGTGTACTGGTTGCAGATCAAAGATGAAAACGGTAATGGGAAGAC
>CALMKY010000076.1 GCA_937867195.1 uncultured Saprospiraceae bacterium
GATCAGGTCAATCGGTGTCTTACCTTTTCGAAAACCCTTAAAGGTCGCCTGATGTTGATATTTCTTAAGTTCTTTTGTAAGGATCGGATCGTAATCAGCTTTTGCGACTTGCACGGTGATCACACCCTCGAGTGGGTCTGTAGACTGGAAACTAACTGCCATGTGGAATATCTGATGATTAGTGATTTACAAGAAAGTGCGGGTAGAGGGACTCGAACCCCCATCCCGAAGGACCAGATCCTAAGTCTGGCGCGTCTGCCAATTTCGCCATACCCGCAACTTTAATTTGGGAGCGCAAAGATATGTATTTTGAATAGAATGGAAGCGAGAAATCTTAAACAAAATCCTTGGTATACGATTATTCAATTATTCAGGTTTTTAAGACCTTTTTGAAATGCATAGCTCTGGTTTTTCAATATACTTCAATATGGATCATAGGATTCAACATAGTATCTTAAACATACTGATTAGCTAAAATTTGTCATGCACATTTTCAGCCTTACCACGGACCGTCCTTCTTGACTTGATAAAATTTTTTACCGTCAAATCGATAAAGTCCTTCTCCGGCACCCCACCACATAGTACCCTCCCGGTCCTGATACATGCTTTGTACACAACAATTGAGTCCATCTGCAGGAGTAAAAACTTTGAATGCATTCGGATCATGAATCGATAATGACGGGTCATAGCGCGTAGTAGCTCCTCTGGCAGTGATCCAGATGATGCCTGATTTTTCAATGAAGATACCCCATATTTCAGTGCCGCCTATACCATCGTTCATTCTGATTTTGGTATACGATTTTCCGTCGTATTTGCAGATACCCTCTTTCATGGTAAACCAATAATTGCGATCCGGATCCTGTGCCATGCCATTGGCATAGTTTTCACCTAAGCCTTCGATATCAGATAAAAGGCCGATCGCTTTATCCCCTGATAACCGAGGGTCGTAACTGTAAACCCCTTTGCCTCCGGCCACAAACCAAATTTTACCATCTTTATCTTCCATGATATTCTCCACTTTAATCGGAGGTAGTAATTGAAATAAAGCAAAACTGTCTGCCATGGACTGATATCGATACACACCTGCCATCGTGCCTACCCAAATCATTCCAGCTTTATCCACCAAAATGCTGTGCCGTCCAATATGGATGTTTTTTAATCCTTTAATTTCCGTATAACTTTTAAATCGTTTACCATCGTATTGAATTACTCCATAATCAGTGCCAAACCATAGATTGCCTTTTTTATCTTCTGCGATTGCATGCACACTGGTCATCGTATCTTTTGTAATGCTGGTATTTCCATTAAAAAACTCTGCTTTTGAAAAGTATTGCAGGGATTTTACATCATATTGTATCACAGGATACCCTGCCGGACCGAACCAGTAATTTCCCCTGGAATCCTGAAAAATACTCCTGATGTATTGACTCACCAGGTTTGTATCGTATTTAAGTCCAGCCTGAGGAATGATTGATGGTGATATGCCTCTAATGGTTGGTTTAGGTTTAGAAAAGATGGCTGAAGATTCAGACACCTGACCTTTACAGGCATTAATAAGGATAATTGTAATAAAAATAAAAAATATATTTGAAATATTAATTCGCCGCCTGGAATACCAAGTATCATTGATTTTCATTTTCTCTCTTCATTTTTGATTTATTCAATATTGAGATCACGGTCCAGATACCGTCCCCCTGAGCAAAAAATACCATAAGCAGTAAAAAAGCTAAAAAAGTATTACCCCAAAGATTGACATTTTCCATAAAATAATTAATCACCAGCATGGTAAACATCACGGGTAGCGCTGTCCACCTGATTCCGAAACCCAGGACTAATGAGACCCCGCACAATAATTCTGCGATCTTACCTATATATGCCATGATAGTAGGAATTGGAAAGTGAATATCTGTCAACCATTGAATATTGCCAGTCATAGTTTCCTTGATCAACATTTCCCTGCTCATATAAATCAACATCCCTCCAAAGACAATCCTGATGATGGCCATGATCTGATCCGTATACCTTAAATTATTTGTCATGTAGAATAAGTTTTTGGTAAATATGACTTTCTTCATCTAATCGCCTGTAAATCAACTGTAAAATAATTGTAAAAAATTGTAAAAAGACTGATCGGTATCTACCCTGACCGTAGATTTACACGATCAAATGAAAAAATATTTGTCAGGATTGGTATTGCTAGTGCTTTGTATCACATTGATATCCAGGATATCGAGAGTAAATCAAAATAAAGTAAAAGATTACTCAACAGAGCTCCGCATGCTGGGGCATCAAATCTTATTGAATGCCGGAGATCCCTATAGTAAAGTGCTACCCATCGAATCGACTCTTAAAAATGAATATATCCTTCGCTTTGAACAGAATTGGACTCTCAATACGGATACCCTGGCAGACATTACAAAAGCAATTATTAAGGAACCTATCGGAATAAGCGTGTTCGAATGTGATGCCAATGAAGAAGTTTATTCATTCTTACTGCAAGATTCTAAATCCATTATACCATGTATTGGCAGGAAATACGATCCGGGTTGTTATTATATAAAGGCGAAGTTCGTTCAGGATCCCCGCAGGTTTTCAAATGCTATCGTTTATTTACCCATCACATTATTGTGCTTAGGATTTTTCACATTTGTATTTTTAACTAAACCCAAATCAAGACCTGAATATCCGGTACAAGACAATATAGATCATCCTGTTTCCAAGGTAAAAGAATATAGTTTTAACCACGATACTTTAAAATTGTATTATAATGATCATGAAATCTCATTATCAACCAAAGAGGCCGAAATAGTCTCACTGTTTTTTAAATCACCCAATACGTTACTCGAAAGGGATTATTTATTAAAAACGATTTGGGAAGATCAGGGAGTCATCGTGGGTCGAAGCCTGGATGTATTTATTTCAAAGCTCAGAAAGAAGCTGGTGGATGATCCGGATGTAAGACTGGTAGCGGTATTTGGTAAGGGGTATCGGTTGGAAGTAAATGGAGTTTGAATGGGCTGAGATGAGAATGCAGGAGGATTGGGTGTGTCAAGTTGCAAATTGCAAATCCTTCAAAGGTTATTTACTTTATCTTTGAAAATCATAATGCCGTTATCATTTTTAGAAGGGACTCATACCATCGACGAGACGGATCTGCATCTGATCCAGTCAGCATACCGGCGATTGTTAAAAATGATCAAAACGCCCCTTGAAGAAAGCGATAAAGTAAATATCCGTAAAGCGTATGAATTGGCTGTCATTGCCCACCGTGAGCAAAGACGCAAATCAGGTGAACCTTATATCCTGCATCCGATCGAAGTCGCCATCATATGCGTTGAAGAAATAGGTCTCGGACCGACTGCCGTCATCTGTGCTTTACTGCACGATGTCGTCGAAGATACTCATGTAACCCTACATACAATCCACAAGGAGTTTGGTGAAAAAATCGCGATGATAGTAGATGGTCTTACCAAACTGGATGGCTTGTACAATCTGGAAACAGAACAAGTAGAGAATTACCGTAAAGTATTGAGCACATTGATCAAGGATGTACGTGTGATTTTGATCAAAATGGCCGATCGCCTGCACAATCTGCGTACGATTAATGCCATGCCCAGGCATAAGCAACTCAAAATAGCAGCGGAGACCGAATACATTTATGCACCTTTGGCGCATCGGCTTGGATTATATAATATCAAGTCGGAATTTCAGGATATATGCCTTCGCATCCAGGAACCCGAAGCATACAATGAAATCGCAGAACAACTTGCAACCAGTGAAACTGCACGCAACGAATACATCGAAGCATTCATCCAACCACTCAAAAAAGAAATAGACAAACTCGATGTTCCGTATCGCATATTTGGACGACCCAAAGCGATCTCCAGCATACTCAATAAAATCCGGAAGAAACGAATCCCGTTTGAAGAAGTGTACGATTTATTTGCGGTGCGCATTATATTTAGTGTGCCCCGTGAAAAAGAAAAAATGATGGGTTGGCAGATCTATAGTATCGTTACCGATGTGCATACTCCCATTCCTGAACGGCTCAAAGATTGGATCACTACACCCAAATCGAATGGTTATGAATCGTTGCACACGACCGTCATCGGCCCAAAAGGAAGATTCGTAGAAGTGCAGATCAGGTCCGAGCGTATGGATGAAATCGCCGAAAGAGGATTTGCCGCACACTGGAAATACAAAGGTATCTCCAATCAACAAAAACTTTACGACGATTGGTTAAATAGTATCCGGGATGTACTCGAATCACAGCATACCGATGCGATCGAGTTTATGTCTGACTTCCGCACCAATCTATTTAATGAAGAAATCTATGTCTATACACCCAAAGGTGATCTGAGAATATTGCCAAAGGGAGCGACAGCACTTGATTTTGCATACAGTATTCACACGGATCTCGGGTATCATTGCACCGGAATAAAAGTCAATAACCGACTGGTCCCGATGGGACATCGCCTCGAGCATGGTGATCAGGTACAGATTTTTACCAATCTCAGACAAAAACCATCCGAAGGCTGGCTCAAATTAGTCGTAACAGGTAAAGCAAAATCCAAAATCAGGCAAGCGCTCAAAGATGAGCGTAAAAAACAATCAGAATTCGGCAAAGAAGCATTTGAGCGAAAATGTAAAAATCTGAAAATTGACCTTGAAGAAAATGTCGATCTGCTTGCAAGACATTATGGGTACAAATCGCGCATGGATTTTTATTTCGCGATCTCCCACGGCAATATCGATTTATCCGAAATCAATCAATGGACAGTGGAGAATGGTAAAATCCATTTTCCCAGCTCTGAAGAAATTATAGAAAAACCGAAAGAGGAAGAATCACCTGCTCTTGTTCCCAAAACTGCTGTCGGTCCGCGAACAAAACTATATATCAATGGAGAACCAGCTGATCAATACGAGTATAGTTTTGCTTCCTGTTGCAATCCGCTGCCTGGTGATGAAATATTTGGATACCTGACTGCATCCTCAGGACTCAAAATCCATCGATCCGGCTGTGCCAACAGCAAAAATTTACTTGCCAATTTTGGTTATCGCGTGGTCAAAGCTGAATGGGGCGATATCAATCAATCGGATTTTGTCGCAAATCTTTTAATCACAGGAGTCGACGATGGCCCCGGCGTCATCGAACGCATTTCCAAAGCGATCTCCCAGGATCTTAATCTTAATATCCGATCATTCAGTATCGAAGGCAAAGAAGGATATTTTGAAGGTCGCATGTCACTTATGGTAAAAAATAAAGCGCAGCTCGCCAAAGCCATCCATGCTTTGAAAAAATTAAATGCGATCGAAAATGTGGAAAGAGTGGATTAGAGTGCATTCGTAAATAACCCCTAACTTTGATCACATTCATGAATTATTCTCAAATCAAGGATATTTTCTCTTCACATCTCGATACACATGGTTTTCGTAAGACACCTGAGCGATATGCCATTCTGGAAGAGATCTATAATCGCACGGATCATTTCGATGCCGAAGCTTTATACATTGAGATGAAAAATAAAGATTACCGGGTGAGCAGAGCGACGGTATACAATACCCTCGAGCTATTGGTAAATTGCGGAATGGTCAAGAAACATCAGTTTGGGAAGAATCTCGCGCAATATGAAAAATCATTTGGCTATAGTCAGCACGATCACCTGATCTGCATGGATTGTGGCAAAGTACATGAGTTTTGTGACCCCCGTATCCAGCAAATCATCAATACCATGCAGGATATCCTCAAATTTAAAGTGGAAAGTCATTCGCTCAATTTATATGGTCATTGCCTAGGTAATTGTGATCATAAGAAAGCAGTCAATGCGGCCATGAAATCCCATTCATTGAATTAAAAAGGCAGACTGCGATCAGCATTTGATCTTTTCATACTACTGCATTTGATTTAATTTGACTTGTTCAGAATCAATCGGATTCGAGTCTGATTATCCCTTCTTGATAGTTTGATTAGGGTATTTGTCCGGCCTTCGTTTGGATTTGAAGTATTTTATTTATTCTTACTATATTCAATTAATCGTAACCAACAAATTGTATGAAATGGTATCCTGTAGTCCTTCTTAGCCTGTTCGTCTCCATGGGTTATGGTCAGAGAAATATGAATACGGCACGAATCAGGGGGATTGTGCAGGATAAAATGACCAAAGAGGTTTTGATCGGCGCGAGCATTATGATTCCAAATTCTTCGATCGGAACGATCAGTGATGACCATGGGGCATTTGTGCTGGATCAGGTTCCGGTCGGACGAGTGGAATTGCGTTGTGAATTTTTAGGTTACGAGCCATATCACAGTGAAAGCATTTTGATGACTTCAGCAAAAGAAATGTATATCGAAATTTTTTTGAATCAAGGGTCGATTCAAACCAATGAAGTCATTATCACTGCTTCCAAAAATGCTTTTGAAGCAGTCAATCCATTATCAGTAGTCAGTACACGATCTTTTACCGTGGAAGAAACGGATCGTATAGCCGCAGGTATTAATGATCCGGGTCGTGTGGCTTTATCATTCCCCGGAGTAAAACAAGGACCGGATGAATCTGAAAACACCATCATAGTAAGGGGCAATTCTCCCGTTGGCATTTTGTGGAGATTGGAAGGCATCGATGTACCCAATCCTAATCATTTTGCATTGATCGGAGGTGCTACCGGAGGTATCAATGTATTTAGTGCCCAGCTTTTGTCCAGATCTGATTTTTCTACCGGAGGTCTGGCAGCTGAATATGGTAATTCGATTGCGTCTGCCTTCGATATACATTTTAGACCCGGCAATTTTGAAAAAACAGAGCACCGGTTTAAAGTGGGATTGATAGGACTTGATTTTGCCACCGAAGGTCCCATCAATACAGGCAAATCATCGTATCTGGTAAACTACCGGTATTCCACTTTAGGTATATTGGATAAACTGGGTTTTCATTTAGTGGGAGATCGTGTGACAAATAATTTTCAGGATTTGTCATTCAACCTTACGTTTAAGGGTAATAATCCAAAATTTAAAACTACGGTATTTGGTTTTGGAGGATTGAGTCTGGAAGAACATTTTCCGGTAAGCGATGCAGGTAAAAGAGATCCCATCCTTTTTGATAACAGGGAGTTTCAACATAAACCTAATAATGTCGGTGTACTCGGAGCTACCTTTACGTATCTACCAGATCATCGGTCCTATTTTAAAGCGGTCATCGCATTGATGGGTTCGCAGGCAGGAAGGGAAAAGGATACCGTGAATAATGAGAATGTATATGCGAGATATCATACGGAACATTTCAATGAAACCCGCTTATCAGCTTCACTGACTTATAATAATAAACTCAATAACTATGTAACCATCAAAACCGGTCTCATGGCTCACCAGGTATTTTTTAATTTTGATAGAAATGTGCAGCAACTCAGCAGTATAGGGAATATCA
>CALMKY010000077.1 GCA_937867195.1 uncultured Saprospiraceae bacterium
GGACGCCAAGTTGTGCATTACCAATAAAAAAATCATAGCCCTTTGGTTTATAAATTCCATGTTCGATCAATTCTTTGTATAAACCGGCACCGGGTAAAGATTTATGTGCATCGATCTTATCCCTGTAAAATTTTGGGAAAGATATTTGGTTGTCTATAATTTGAGTCTGAGCATAGAGTTTGTCATCGACTCCGATGCGTAAATCGATGCCTCGTTGATTCGCGATGATTTTGTCCTTGGTTTGAGCATCGATACCTCCTTGAAGATTGATGATGGGATTGACCCGTAAGAAAAGATCTTTTTGATTGGCCTCTAATGCATTCGCCGGTGAATGATAAAAATATTTAAGAAAGGGTTTTTCTGACGAATGATAACGAAACACATTTTTTTCATTGGAACCTGAATCCTTTTTATTCCAAAGCCATTCATTGTTTTCATCCGCAATGTATTTCAGGTATTCGTCATCATCCGGTGCCAATAATTTTTTATCACGCCAGTATTGAATAAGGCCGATGATTTCTTTTCTATAAAAAGGTTTTACGGATCGATGAAAAAAATCAGGCGTGCCATATAAAGTGCACATGCGGTCAATGTACAATTCCTGATCAGATCCAATCGGAATCAGGGTACCCTGACTTTTGCCAAGAATTAAGAGGAGGGAAAAGAATACAGTGAGTCGGATTTTTAGAAGCATATCAGGCTTTAAATGCAATTAATTTATCGGCTATGGTTTGTTTAAATTCTTCTTCTTGATTCCAAAGGAAGTTAACTTCAATCGGTAAAGCAAAAATCGGCAAATTATTTTCAAGGATGTAATCCCGGTGTAAACTCAATCGCGTGGCATCTTTTTCGGTGGTCACGATGTATTTGTCCGGTCCGGGCAACGCATCGTATTGCCTCTTGATCTGGCCTACATCAAAATTAGTATACCAATGATGATCCGCAAAGGAGAAGCGCTGGACATGTTTGACTTTGCTTTTTACATATTCTTCGAGATATTGTGTATTGGCGATCCCGGTGACCAATAATACATATGCATTTTTATTCCACGATTTAAAATTACCACCATCAAAAATATGATATAGGAAACTATAGCGATATTCGGTAAAGAATACACGTTGATGGGGCAGTGGATTGATTTTTAATTTTAGATCCGCACCTTCCTCTTTAGTAAGTTTAGCAGGACATTTGGTAACGAGGATGATGTCGGCCCGTTCATAGCTCGATCTCCATTCGCGCAATCGACCCGATGGTAAAAGATGATCGGAATAAAAAGGTCTATCATACGAGGTCAGCAAGATATTGATATAGGGCTTTACACTGAGATGTTGAAAGGCATCGTCGAGTAATATCATTTTAGTATCCGGCGCGGACTTTAATAAAAGGGGTATGCCCAATTCCCGATTTTCTGAAACTGCCACCGGGACATCAGGAAATTTGGTGGTGTATTGAAAAGGCTCATCTCCGATGTCTTTTACTGTTTTGGCCTGATAACTCATCAGGAAGCCCGTGGTTTCTCTTTTATAACCTCGACTGAGGATTGCTACTGGTATATATTGTTTAAGCCAGTTCACCAGGTATTCTATATGCGGGGTTTTGCCGGTGCCTCCGATGCTGAGATTGCCAACGCTTACCACCGGTATATCAAACCTGGCTGATTTCAAAACATCATTTTTATACAATAGATTGCGTATGCTGATGCCAACTGCGTACAATGCCGTAAATGGAGAAAGTAATATTTTGACTAATGTTTCCTGAATCACGTATTCCTTATTATCTGATGACCGATACTGCATCCGAGACATCGTTTGTGATCACAATATTCGTTTTTTAATTGGATCAATGCCTGACTATCCATTCCATTCATAGCTTTCCAACCAAGATAATTCCATCCCCGGGTTATAAAATTATTTTCAGCAGGCATTTCCGAAAGTAGATTCAATGCTTTTTCTTTATACTGTTCCTGATCTGTGCTGATGCCATAACTAAAGAGCAACGGGCAGATCGTATTGATAACAATATTCTGTGCTGTTTGTTTGCCAAGAGATTTTTCTTTGGATGCGTCCGATGGATTAAATGAATAATGATCTTTCCAAAAGTTTGAAATTCTGATATCGATCATATGGACAATCTCCCGCACGTTTTTGGCAGCGATGAGTCTTGAGAATACATGATCAGACTGGTACAGAATGCGGGCGAGCTGTGCAATGTGGATCGTGGGAAAATTTGCTGGTCTCATCCTTAGAAA
Organism: uncultured Saprospiraceae bacterium; assembly: GCA_937867195.1. Lineage (GTDB taxonomy): Bacteria > Bacteroidota > Bacteroidia > Chitinophagales > Saprospiraceae > JADJLQ01. The sequence continues at coordinate 2,249 of CALMKY010000077.1, forward strand.
CTTCCATTGATCTTTTTTCATTGGTGTGAGATGATATTTGTCTTTCAAAAAATCATATTCATTTTTTAATTTGACCGGGTATTCATCCTGAAGACCGGAATCCTCCAATAAACCGGATTGGCCGAACAATAGGGATTCTATCTGCCATAATTGGTCACGATGTTTATACAATACAGACAAAGGTGTAATCCGTGCCAGCATTTCCATTGCTTCTCCGTTTACCTGGGATCCAAAGGATCTCGCAAGTTTTTGATAACACACCGATTCCCAATCGTTCTGATTAAGTTTTAATGAAGTCAGGATGTCCGTTGCTTTTCGCTCAAGCCTTTCCGCCATCAATCTTTGTATCCAATTGGCTTTGGTGATATCGGTGATTTTGGCCAATGGATCCGCACACGGAATCCATTTCTGACTGTTCATCAGATAATCATATTGAGACAAAAGGCTTATGTCTACTTTATCCTTCAGGACAAGACTAGGTACAATGGCACCCGATTGATTCATTGCCTTCTCGTCTTCTGACCAAACTACGTGCAGGATGACATTATTATAGGCTGGATCTTTTTGATGACCGTGTTGATTCCACTCAGAAGACATTACGTGTATTTCTACATTGCCTGCCCACAATTCAGTACCGAGTCTGATGCGTGCATTGGAAAAATCCGGACCTGAATGTATATTCCTGACACCAGGCTGAAGGATCTGGATGGATGCACCGTCCGTAGTCTTTAATTGTGAACCTTGAAAATATTTAAATTTCCAAATAAAATAAATTAGGTCTTCTGTGATCTGCATTCAAGGACTAAGATAACGAAATGTCTAAGCCCTTTTGAATCTTTTAGCAAAAGATAATATTAAGTTCTAATTCCGTAGAAACTCTTTATTCCCAGGATTACTGGATGTTAATGTTTCATAGCTTGTAGAGAAATGGGCCAATGGATATTGGATAAATTGGTGGTGGCAGTAAAATAATTTCCCTGGTAGCCATCTTTGAATAAAAAATATAATGAAGGACCCAACACCAGTCTAACATAACCACTCAGTTAATTGGGTAATTGTAGATTAAACGAATGAATTGATAGATGCGGTCCGGGATTCATTTTCTGCAATACTCTAACCTTTATTTTTTAATAGACCACGCCATTGCATTTTCAATAAGTTTTACAAAATTGGGATCTCTCCAGGTAGACGGATCGTGTCCCATAGAGGTATAAAAAGATTTGCCTTTATCAAGTGATTTGTACCACGCGACCGGATGGAATTTTCCCATTCCAAAATTCTTGTCGGAGGCTAATAACTTCATATTTCCATTGGTATTGATGGAGTTTCCATTGATGCTGGCGATGATATGAAAACCAAATTTTTCTGGGTTTTCATAAAATACATACCATTCGTCTGCATGATCAAAACTGGCTGATATACCGATGGACAACAGGCTATCGATCCCCGGTTGAATTTGAACGGATGTGTTTTGCAATTTAAATCCCTCGGTGATGGCATGGTGTGAAAAATCAGCTCCTGTAAGATTTTTTACATACCACGCCCAATGATGAGAATTATCTCCGGCTCCGTGGATGCCCATAAAGCTACCACCGTTTTGGATATAATTTTCAAATGCCAGTTTTTGCTGATCATTCAATAGTTTGCCCGTGGAATTATTAAATATTACTACATCAAATTTTGATAATTGATTTTCGTTGAACACGCCGCCGGATTCGGTTTCATAGATAAACCAATTGTTTTTAATGGCCAGTTGGCGGATGATCTGTTTTGCTGTATCGATGGAGCCCGCATGTCGAAAGCCTGTGGATTTTGAAAACAATAAAACAGACGGTTGATGATCAGGAAAATCGATTTTGGGAATTTCGGTTTCATAGAAAGGCAATCCGTTTTTTACTTTATACAAAAAGCCGGCAAATAGCAAAAATAACAAGACGACCAGCGTCACGATGGTAAGGCCTATGGCTTTCAATACTTTTTTCATTCACATTTTTATTAGAGTGGCTTGATATATTTTATTCAGTATAAAAGATATACCAAAAACTTTAATTGTCAATTTTTCTTTCACCCAGCCATTTGACCATGGCAGGATCCCGATGATCGAAAAAGCTTGATTTTTTAAGATCCAATGTTTTAATTGCTTCCATATCCTGATCATTCAGTGTAAAGTCAAAAATAGCTAAGTTATCGATCATTCGGCTTTTTTGTATTGTCTTAGGAATGACAACGATCCCTCGCTGAATCATCCATCGCAACGTCACCTGGGCTATGGACTTACTGTATTGATTTCCGATTGATTTTAATACTTCATTCTGGAATAAATCATTTTTTCCCTCCGCAAAAGGACCCCAGGCTTCTACCTGGATATTGCAAGATTGGAGAAAAGCCTGATGTTCATGTTGCTGGTGAAATGGGTGTAATTCAATTTGATTGATGGCAGGAATGATTTCATGATGTACGATCAAGTCCATGATCCGGTCCGGTTGAAAATTACTAACTCCGATGGCCCTGATTTTTCCTTCCCGGTATAATTCGCTCATGGCTCTCCATTCACCATACACATCACCATAGGGCTGGTGGATAAGATACAGATCCACATAGTCTAATTCTAATTTTTTCAATGAAGCATCGAATGCTTTTTTAGTGCTTTCGTATCCTTCTGACTGGATCCATAATTTAGTAGTTATAAATATATCTTCGCGGGGTATGCCGCTTTTCTTAATTGCATTGCCTACTGCGACTTCATTCCCATAGGAAGCCGCGGTGTCGATGAGCCGGTATCCGACTTCCAGTGCATCGAGTACACTGCGTTCACATTCGTCTAAATCTTTTATCAGAAAAACACCATAACCCAGAATGGGCATGTCGATACCATTATTTAATTTTACTTTTTGCATATCTCAGGAAGAATAAAAGCGATTGTTTACCTATATCAGGATCCTTGCCCATTTGGTTGTTCTTCAGAAAAAGGCTGACGGTAATACCGTTTGCCGGTCGCTTGATATAATGCATTTGCCAAAGCACCGAATACCGGAGGATAGGGGGGTTCTCCCAGGCCGGAAGGATCCAGATCATTTTTTACAAAGTGCACCTCTATCTTCTTTGGAATTTCATGCATCCGGATCATACGATAGGTGTCAAAATTCTTTTGTTCTGTATTCCCATTTTTAATTTTCAATTGACCATACAAAGCATTGCCAATACCATCCACGATGCATCCTTCCACCATATTGATTGCACTGTCCGGATTGACTACGATACCACAATCGATCACAGACGTGACCATATCCACCACCGGTACTGCGTTTCTCATGGAAATATCCATCACATGGGCGGCATAGGAATCATGACTAAAATAAGCAGCCACACCTCTTTTTATATTTTTATTACCAGGATTACCCCATCCGGATTTTTCTTTTATCAGTTGCAAGACACCTGAATATCGATCCGCATCGTATTCATTATTTTGACCCACCGGTTTTTCTTTCGCTGATTTCAATAATTCAAGTCTGAATTCGATCGGGTCCTTACCGGCAAATTCTGCCAATTCATCCATAAACGATTGTTCTGCTGCAGCCATAAAATTGGATCTTGGTGCACGGAAAGATCCAACTGTAATATTGGAATCAATTGTAAAATCTTCTGCAAGATAATTTTCTACTGCTCCGGCCGGGAATCGATTTGGAAACAAAGGAGATTCAGGAATTCCTCCGGCTTTGACATGAAAACCCACCAAATTATTATTTTCGTTGATCGCGGCTCTAAACTTAGCAGCATATGCGGGACGGTAGATCCCGGATGTCATATCATCTTCCCTGGTATATATTAATTTTACCGGAGCTTTTACTTTTTTCGATATCAATGCAGCCTCGATCATCCAGTGTGCATAAGATCGACGGCCAAATCCACCACCCAGCCTGGTCATCTTTACATCTATTTTTTCCAGCGGCATTCCAAGCCTTGCAGCAAGAGCCTGTTCTGTAAACTCAGGTTTTTGCAATGGGCCTGTGAGCTCTGCCCGATCATCGGTGACATGAGCAAAAAAATTCATAGGTTCCATACAGTTATGAGCCAGGAAAGGAGCCGTATAGATTCTTTCTAAAATTTTTATTCCTTGTTTGCCAAATGCAATTTCTACATCACCATCTTTTCGCCTGACAGTAGCGGGCTGATTCAATGCATCCTTCCATATTCGCGTATGATCGTCCGAATTTTCAAGTCCTGCCGGTATATGCTCTACCGATTTTCTTCCCAGCATATTTCTTTTTTGAGAATAGGATTCGATCGGTATCCAATCCGCTTTTACTGATTTTTTAGCTTGCATGACCTTCCAGGTGTCCTGGCCTACAATCGCGATGACTTCGTTAAATGTCGTGGTGTCAAAAAACTGTCTTTCATAATCGTCATTGAATATTTTAATGGAAAATACGTCTTTGATTCCATCCATTTTAAGCGCTTCACCGGCATCGAATGATTTAAGTTTTAAACCAAAGGCAGGAGGATGTACGATCATCGCGGTCATCATTCCCTGGGTACGTGTATCGATGCCGAACAATGGTTTGCCGGTAATGATTTTATGAAGATCGACTTGTCTCTTGGTTTTGCCGATGATTCTAAATTCTTTACTTGATTTTAAATCGATATTGGTGGGAATGGGGATGGTTACTGCTATCGAAGCCATTTCTCCATAGGTCGCAACCTTATTCGATTTTTGATGCAACAGCCTTCCAAGATGGGTCGTGATTTCTTCTACAGGTACATTCCATGTTTTGGCTGCTGCAGTCATCAGCATTTTTCTGGCAGTGGCTCCGGCTATTCTCAGTGTTTTCCAGCCTAAATGAATGGCCTGGCTGCCACCAATAAACTGCCTGGTAAAATGTGCGGTATCGAGATCTGCTTGTTGTACCATGATTTTATTGAAATCTACATCCAGGTCTTCTGCTACCATCATGGGCATGGATGTTTTCACCCCCTGGCCACCTTCCGGGTTAGGAGATAAGATGGTAATGACGTTGTCCGAAGTGATTTTTATAAATGCATTGATTGGAATTGAATTTGAACCAGAAATTGTATTGTCTTTATCAAAAAAAGGAAATCCTATCATCAACCCGCCTCCGGCCAACGAAGTAATTTTAAGAAATGAACGTCGATCTAAAATTGGATTTGACATAATTAAATTGTATTCAGGTATTGATCACGGTGAATTTGAAGGTCCATTCCTTGACTCCTCAATCATATTTATGAACCTTGAGGCTTGGATTGATCCTGTGTAAATGGTTGATGGTAATGTCTTTTGCCCGTCGCTTTATACAAAGCATTCGCTACGGCACCAAATACAGGTGGGAAAGGAGGCTCTCCCAATCCGGTAGGGTCAATATCGTTTTGTACAAAATGCACATCGATTTTCTTAGGTGCTTCGCGATGACGTATGATGCGGTAATTATGAAAATTGGTTTGCTCCGCAGCACCGTCTTTATGAGTCAATGCACCATACAATGCATTCCCGATTCCATCTACTACAGCACCTTCCACCATATTTTTGGCAGAGTCCGGATTGACTACGATACCGCAATCCATTGCTGTTACGACTTGCTCTACATAAGGCTGACCATCTCTGATCGTCATATCGACAATGTGAGCGGCATATGAATTATGACAAAAATAAGCAGCGACCCCTCTGTTCTTTTTACGGTTAGCTTCGTTATCCCAGTCAGATTTTTCTCTTGCTAAATTCAATACCCCGGCATATCGATCCACATCGTATTCATTGTTTTTACCGACCGGATTGCTTTTAGCCCGTGCTAGCAATTCTAATCTCAGATCAATAGGATCTTTGCCCATAGCCTCTGCTACTTCATCCAAAAATGATTGTTCTGCTGCAGCGTTGAAATTAGACCGCGGAGCGCGGAAAGCACCGATTGTGATATTACTGGGTATTTCCCAACCTTCAGCCAAATAGTTGTCAACCGCACCTGCCGGAAATCGATTGGGATGGATCGGATGCTCCGGTATGCCGCCCCCTTTTACAT
>CALMKY010000078.1 GCA_937867195.1 uncultured Saprospiraceae bacterium
TAGCTCGGCATGAGGATGGCACCGGGTTCTATAAACGAGCCGTATCGTGCCAAAGCCTGAGGCACAACTCTTACTTGTTGAGCAGCGAAGTTTTTCTTTAATGGAATTTTGTCATGAAACTCAAATGGCCCTGCTTCGATGGTTTCCATTTTGCTGATCCTAAAAAATAAAAGGATTGTTTTTTTAACCCATTCATTCACTTGCCAGGAATCATCGGATGTTGGTTCGGCTACCCTTACTTTACCTGAGTCGAGTAATGCCATTGTCTCCTTTATGGCAGCAATATGATCCGGAGAACTGGTCAAACTGGAATCGTCCCAAGCCTCCGTTATTTTTAGATATAAAGAATCCATTGAATTTTCGGTTTGACAAATTTTGCGCAAAGAAAAGGAAAATTAATTATGGTGAGCCATCAAATAACAAAACGATCCTGTTATCATGATCTGTTTAAAAGCAATATAACACATCCTGTGAAAGGAACGTACAACTTGCATATTGGCAGACTTCCATAATGTGTCTGGATTTAATGTGTAATTAATCATTATTGTATAACTTAGCGGCTGATGGATCCCGAAAAAATCATCCTACCGGAGGAAGAGCATATACTCGAGGCTCATGACGAATCTTTCGTGCCATGGACGATGTATGCCACATTACAATCCTCGATCCGTTTTGCAGATAATAAGATCAACCTTTTATTCGTCATCGCGGGAATTATTTTTTCCCTGGTGATTACGGGAGTTGATAGTTTCAAAGACGGTTCTATTTACTATAAAATCGTGATTATATCTGCGTTGATTACGATGATGATTTTTATGTATTACAGTGTCCGGACGGTAGCGGCTACCATGAAGCACATGCCCGATGTGAATACGAATAAACTCTATTTTTTTGGTGACATTGTTAAAACTCCTGCCAGTGAATTTATTCAAAGGTTTAAAGAACACCGTCGACATCATCATTATGATGAATTATTACTGCAAGTGCATAATTTATCTCAGATCGCTCAGCAAAAATTTGAATTTTACACTAAATCATTGTATTCACTTTGCGCTATGATTGTTTTGGTTATGGCTATGTTACTCCTTAAAGCATTGCAATAAATGACTACTGAAGAAGAAAATACGAAAGCTGACAAATTGGATACCTATTATCCTTTGCCAAAAGAAGAGAGTGTTTTGGGTGCATCGGATGAAGCATTTGCTCCCTGGATGATCTATAATACACTTCAGTCTTCGATCCAATTTGCAGACTTTAAAATTAACTTATTATTTGTAATAGGGGGTATCATGCTTTCTATGGTCATTAGCAGTGCCAGTAATTTCAGTAATGAACATTTGTTATTCAAAGTCTGCTTCGGCTTATTTATCATCTTTATGTTGCCTTTTTTATATTACAGTGTAAAGACCATCGCGGCACATACCAAGGGAAAACCGGATGTAAAAAGCCGAAAACTTTATTTTTTTGGAGAGATTGCCAGTATGCCGACTTCAGAATATATTAAACTGTTCAGATCCACTAACCGCCAAGAACATTACGACGAATTATTATTGCAAATCCATAATCTCAGCCATATCACCAAAGAGAAGTTTTATAATTATGGAAAAGCACTTTATTTACTTTGTGTTTTGATGGTGATCATGATTGTGATGTTGACCATTAAGACCGTTGGTTTGTAATCTAATGGTTGATTCTTTATATTATTATGCCTTGAACCCCTTTACGTAAAGATTCAATAATGTCAGGTCTTTTGCAGATTTCTGCCTTTTTGTCTTAAAAATCACAAAGGAATGTTATTTGCTGATGTAGATGGATTAAGTAATTTGTAAGTATGTTTAGACCAGAATTGATACAGCTAGCCGGGGTGGAAGAAATCGAGTTTCCGATATTAGCTACTGATGAAGCCGAAGAACAATCGACCGACTCTGATGGACCAGAGCCCCTCATCATATTACCTTTGATTAATGCGGTCCATTTTCCTGGAGTCGTCATGCCGACGACGATCACCCGAGAAAAAAGTATTCAGGCAGTCCATCAGGCATATAAAGAAAACAAACGTATTGCGGTCATTGCGCAAAGAGATGCAAATGTTGAAGAACCTGGATTTAAAGATTTATATAAAATCGGTACGGTTGCCCGTATTCTCAAATTACTCAAAATGCCGGATGGTACGACGACCGCTATTTTACAAGGTCGTAAACGCGTGAAACTGGTAGAAGAGATTTCTTCAGAACCGGTATTGAAGGGAAATTTTCAATCGTTGGCATATAGAACAGCCGTCAATAAACTTGAGTTCGAAGCATTGATCTCTACGATAAAAGATCTTGCTAAAAAAATAATTGACCTGTCACCACATATTCCGGGAGAAGCAGCCATCATGCTCAAGAATATATCGGATGATGCATTTTTATTAAATTTCCTCGCTTCCAACCTTGGTGTGAATCATCAGCAAAGACAACAACTTCTCGAACTCAACGAGCTCAATAAAAAAGGTCAAAATATACTCGAATACATCAATAAAGATCTCAAGCTCCTCGAGCTCAAAGATCAGATCGAGTCGAAAGTAAGGGGTGATATCGAAAAACAACAACGTGATTATTTTTTAAATCAGCAACTCAAGACTATACAGGATGAGCTTGGTCAAAATCCGCAGGAAGATGAAATCAAACGACTCGAAGCAAAAGCCGCAGATAAATTATGGCCCCAGACCGCCAAAGATGTATTTTCCCGTGAGATAGCAAAATTGAGAAGGACGAATCCCCAGATGGCGGAGTATGGTGTCAACCTGAATTATGTTGAATTTTTACTGGATCTTCCATGGCAATTTTATACTGCTGATAATTTTGATCTTAAAAAAGTAAAGCAGACTTTAGATAAAGACCATTTTGGATTGGAAGATATCAAGGAACGAATCATTGAGCATCTTGCTATCCTCAAGTTGAAAGGAGATATGAAATCGCCGATCCTCTGCTTGGTAGGGCCTCCGGGTGTCGGGAAGACTTCACTAGGAAAATCTGTAGCCAAAGCACTTGGCCGCAATTTTGTGCGGATGTCCCTGGGTGGATTGCACGATGAAGCTGAGATCAGAGGCCATCGTAAAACGTATATAGGCGCATTGGCTGGTCGCATTTTGCAATCAATTAAAAAAGCAGGTTCATCCAATCCGGTATTTATACTGGATGAAATCGATAAACTAGGGAAGGATTTCAGAGGTGACCCTTCCTCTGCATTATTGGAAGTACTCGATCCTGAGCAAAACACTGCATTCTATGATAATTATCTTGAGCTAGAATACGATTTATCAAAAGTATTGTTTATTGCTACGGCGAATTCATTGCAAAACATTCAGCCTGCATTATTGGATCGTATGGAAATCATCGAGCTCAGTGGATATAGTACCGAGGAAAAAATTGAAATCGCTAAACAACACCTTATACCCAAGCAACTTGAAGCCCACGGCCTTAGACCAAAGAATATTAAATGGACTGACGAAGTCATCGAATCGCTTGTATCGAATTATACCCGGGAAGCCGGTGTACGATCATTAGAAAGACAAATAGCCGGTGTGATGCGTCGGGTGGCAAAAGAAGTGGCTATGAAATCTTCTTATACGATTGCTTTGAAAAAAGAAGATCTTCCAAGATTGCTCGGCCCTGAGAAAGTAAATCCTGACATGTACCAGGATGTATCCATACCGGGTGTAGCGATCGGTCTTGCATGGACAAAAGTGGGAGGTGATATACTATACATTGAATCATCGCTGTCAAAGGGAAAGGGAAAACTCACCCTCACCGGTAATTTAGGAGATGTAATGAAAGAGTCGGCAACTACGGCACTATCTTTTATTAAATCCCGAAGTAAAGAGTTTAATATCGATGATGCTAAATTTGATAATTACGATATCCATATCCATATTCCGGAAGGTGCTATACCTAAAGACGGACCATCTGCCGGCATTACTATGATGACGACTTTGGTATCGGCACTAACTGATAAACCGGTCAAACCTAATCTGGCAATGAGTGGCGAGATTACATTACGAGGTAAAGTCTTGCCGGTAGGTGGTATTAAAGAAAAAGTATTGGCGGCAAAACGTGCCGGCATCAAAGAAATAATCCTTTGTAAAGACAATGAAAAGGATGTCAAAGAAATCAATGCCGACTACCTGAAAGGTGTAGAGTTTAGATATGTTAGTAAAATGGATGAAGTCTGTCGGTTGGCAATCGTCTAGAAAAATTTATTTTGCAAGATAGTTTGAATGTCTGATAGTAAATTTTGAATAACCACCGTATCACAAAATTCCTTGATCATTTTTGCCTGGAGAAGTTGTCCTCTCTTCAAAGCGTCGCTTTTATGATCGACGATATACTTCATGGTTTCGATCGCTTTGTCGATATTGACATGAGCCCAGGATTGTTCATGACCGTTGTATTCAGTCCAGACAGATTCTTGTATTTGATGTAAAGTATAGGGTAATAGATAACTATCCTGATCATTTAAATAATCAAGCTGGCCTCCAAATCCCGTGATCAATATGGGTTTGCCATACCAGGCTGCTTCATAGGCACCCAATCCCCAGCCTTCGCTTCTGCAGAATGAGATATAACAATCCCCATCCAGATGCAATTTTTTAATTTCATTTCCGGAGAGTTCCTGCTTCATGACTGAAATATTTTGGTTCTCTTTGAGTAATTGATTTAATTTCTTGTTACTACTTAATTTATTAAATCTCGACATTCTGAATTTTCTAAGGAAAGAAGAGGCTGGTTTGGTATAATCCAGTTCAGAAGTTTTCAAAATAAGTCTAATTGATTTTTCTCCTTTAAAGGCCTTAGCAAAAGCATCCAATAATTCAAAATTGTTTTTTCTGTTTGTCCACATTCCGATCGAATAAAAAATAAAAACACCATGATCCTTTTGAGTTTTGCCATTTCCTTTAAACTCAGAGATATGAGGTAATTTCAGGATAGGTTTAAAGACTCCGCTGCGAATAAAACATTCCCGGTTGAACCCTGAGGGCACGAATACTGCATCGCATTGATTCAATACCTTGACATAATTAAGAGGCAAAGCCGTGGTTTCCCAGGTGCAATACGCAATATTGAATTTTCCGGGTTCGATCAGGTATTCGATGTAATAAGGTGCAGAATGGATGAATACAATATCATACATCGATGTGTCCGGCCTAGACGAATGAGTGGCGTATTCGCCATGTGTTGTAGCGGTATGGATCAACGATACCTGGATTATATTGGCACCGGATTTGATCAATGCCTCCATCATTTTTTTTGCGGCAATACCATAACCGGTATCATCGTTCCAGTACAAATACTTTATGGTCATGAAGCAGGTTTTTAGGAGCTAAGGAATCGTGGATTTAAAGTAAGTCAAAAATAGTTCAATCAAATTAATTTTATCAAATTTGCCGGTAACAAGAATGATCTCTGCAAACAACGGGCAATGGATAAAAAATAAATTCTACCTCTATCTTGTATTCATCGTATTGATTGTACTTTCCTATACGTGGTCTTATGCCTATTTACGTTATGAAAAATATACACCTGCAAAATTCAATTTGCTGATTGGGAAGGAAATTGCGGGTCGTTTTTCTGCACAAATCGACAGTTCGATTCCGGTTACGCTGTCTTATGGATATGATAGTCAGTTTTTTTGGACATTGTCGGTAGATCCGAGTTTAACCAATCCCTATTTGCTAAGCATTCCGGAGAGACATGCATACCGGATGCAACGAATTTTATTACCTCTCCTGACAAGAATGATAATACAAAAGAATGAAAACCTGATGTATGGACTCTGGTTTTGGGAACTGGTAGGATACTTAATGATCATCATAGGAATTACCAGGATATGTCGGCGGTGGACGATCCGGCCATATGTACCGGTAATCCTTGTTTTAGCAAATCCGGGATTGTTTATTTCAGCCATACATCCTATGTCAGATACATTAGCGGTGGGATTTATCATTCTCGCCTTATCTTTTTTTATCAAGAATCAATATTGGGCATCTGCGATCTTCTTTTCATTATCATTATTGACAAGAGAGACATCTTTGATAATCATCTTATTACTTGGTTTATTTACCGTGCTTTATCAAACCGATCAGCTCAAAAAGATTATTTTACCTTTTTCTCTTGCCTGCTTACCCTGGATCCTATGGCAGATCAGTATCTACCGGCATTTTGGACATTTACCTTTAGGTGGTCCTGATCAATTCAATATCATTCCGATGAAGGGGACGTTCGATACTTTATCGGGAAACAGTGGTGATTCGTACAGTCACAAAATATCTGTTTTAATTCCTTTTATTTGCCTGACCTCGGTGCTTTTATTATTTTCTCAGAGAAAACAAATCATTCCGTTTTTGATCATCGGTCTTTCAATGATTACTTTGTTTTACGGCAAACCTATTTTGGAAGATATAAAAGGATCGATGAGGACCAGTTCTTTGTTGTTTGTATTGAATTCCATCTGGATTTTCATCTATCCTTCCCTTCAATACCTTCCAGAAAAGGTACAAACCTAAACAAACCATGTGATTCTACTTTCAGACTTCCAGTCGCTGACTTATAAATCTTCTTCATAATTTTATCATCACCATCCCCTACCGGTATAACAAGGATGCCATTGACGGACAATTGATCTATTAAAGCAGGTGGTATTGAATCAGCTCCACACGTAATGATGATTTTATCATAGGGTCCGTATTTGGGTAAGCCGTCAAATCCATCTTTCAGGTAACAGCGGATCGATAGATAACCCATTCTTTTGAGAAATGCAGCTGTCTGGTGATAAAGAGTCTCTTGTCTTTCCAACGTATAGACTTTAGCTCCCAACTCCGCAAGGATAGCAGCCTGATAGCCACTGCCTGTACCGATTTCCAGTATTTTAT
>CALMKY010000079.1 GCA_937867195.1 uncultured Saprospiraceae bacterium
GCCATAGTTGAACGTCCTTTTGTGGCTGCGGGAATAGTTTGGAACCTAAATGAATTTAATACGGCATTCCGCTCCGAGACCCTACCCAATATCAATCCAAAGGGTATTCTCACGTATGACCGACGAGAAAAAGATCCCTATCGGTTTTATAAAGCGAATCTTGCCAAAGCTCCCTATATTCAAATTGGTGCCAAAGAATGGAATCGGAGGACTGCAATGGTAGATTCCGGGAAGGGTCTTGTTTGCACACAACGAGTGGTGGTTTTTGCCAATCAGCCAACTGTAACATTAATGCTGAATGGACGAACCATTGGCAGTGCGAAAATCTCACAAGGCATGGCACAGTTTAATGTTCCCTTTACTAGCGGCCTCAATCGATTGGTGGCCATATCCACAGCACGAGGTACTCTTATAAGTGACCAGGCCGATATAATATTTACACTCATTGGGCAAAAACTTAAAAACACCCACCTTCCCTTTTCTGAACTAAATATCAGTCTTGGTGATTCGAGGATGTTTTTCGATGAAAAGACGGGGCAAAACTGGCTTCCTGAGCAAGCATACCGGCCCGGAAGCTGGGGATACGTAGGAGGTAAACAATTTGTGATGGCTAATAATTCACGGGTTGGCTTTGGCAGCAGTCGAAATATACTTGGCACAGAACTGGACCCAATCTATCAAACGCAACGTACCGGTATCGAAGGATTTATATTTGATGTGTCGCCAGGCGATTATGAACTAACGCTCCACTTCGCAGAACTGATATCGAAAAATACAAGCAGTGAAATTGCCTTCAATATAGATTCACGCGGTGGAAAGCGAGATGAATTCAAATCCCGGAGCTTTGATGTATTGGTTAACAATCAAGTAGTTGTTTCAGGACTTAGTAACGATGAAGCGCTCCAAACGGACCAGGCCGTTGCTATTAAATATCCTGTGAGTGTGGTAAATTCAGAAGGGATTCGGGTCTCTTTTAAAGCTCGACACGGTGAGGCCATACTCAATGGCATTCAGCTTAGAAAACTACGATGATTACATGTTTAAACCCAAATGTGGAAATAGAATGCGATTCAACCCTATCATCTAATCATTTAGGGTATTAAAATGATGATGACTCATCGATCTGAAGACATTCGCCAAGTATAAATAATGTATATCATCAATTTACTTAGACAGGTATTACGGCATTGATATTGCAAAACTTCCATATACCTCAACGCATACATTGCTTGGTTATTTACAAGCTCATTATTAATAAAAAGCCTATTATCAGCCTGGAAACAAAAAAAAAGCAGCTTTAAAAAAGCTGCTTAGTGAAATTTTAATTCTGTAATCTGACGTTGATTGCGTTGACTCCCCGATGACCAATTTCAGTATCATAGGATACCTTATCGTTTTCCTGGATGTCAGCTTTTAAGCCTGTTACATGGACAAAAACCTCTTGTCCATCTTCTCCTTTAATAAAACCAAAACCTTTGGTGGCATTAAAGAATTTTACGATACCTTTTTTCATTTAAAAAATTTTACCCTGTTACGGGTTTGTTATTAATACCCCCTGACAATTGATAATGTCAAGTTACTCACTAAAAAAATTTTGAAGCTTAACTGAAAGTATCTAAGATACTATTTGATTGAGATCTCAATTTCTGATGAAGACTGCAAAAGTATGCTTTAATATTGAATATTCCTAATAATATTTAATTAGGGTTAGTCGGTTAAGCTTTTTGATACAAAGAAATTGGAAGTAATTTGGATGATACCTTCTTCAACATCGTTGTTTCGATTGCCTCTTAGAATCTATATAAAATCAATTCATAATTACATTCGTTAATACTTTTAGAATGACTTGCACTGATGATGACGATCTTATTTAATACTCGGCGCCATACCCAGTGTGTGCAGTCCCTGGTCAAATATAATATCGACCGGTATTTTCTCAGCATCTAGTCTCGCAAGGTCCGCTTTGAGTTCATCAGAGATCTTACATTTTTCATCCAGCCATTTTTTGAGCCCATCGTAATCACCATCACCTTGTATCTGCATTATTTTTTTGATCAATCCTTCGGCTGCTGCATCCCATTTTTCGAAATTGACCGCATACGTACCATCGGCATTTCGTATGATCGCACCTGCATCCTTGAGAAAATTAAATCGAAGGAGATTGGCTTTGGCATGAGCATCCGCTGCGCCAAACCGGATCGATCTGAATATACTCGCTACGAAGGTTACGATATAATCTTTCATCTCGCCCGTTACCTCGCCTTTGTCTTTTAATTGCTTGATCATATAAAGACCGAGGATATCGGCTTTACCTTCTTCGAGTCCACCGTACAATTCTTTGAGAGCATTCCGCACAGTTCCCTTGCCATTAATAGTCTGGGAAATGCCGAGACCATGAGCGACTTCGTGAAACATCGTATTGGCAAAGAATGCATCGCCATTGATATTCCCACGTTGATCAGCTGAAATCAGTTTGGTTGCTATCGGTTTTAGTATGTTCTCAAATTTAGCAGCAATTGTATTCTTTAATTGCAGTCTGCGGGTGCCTTTCTTAGCTTGTACAACTTCGTCGTTGGGTAGATTGATAGCGATCGTTTTACCACCTGTATTACCCTCACCAGCATAGTAGACTACATCGTAGGCATTGAGATCAGCAGATGACCCCGGTTTTTCTTTTTTGTATTTTTCTTCGACCGGTATTCCACTTTGCAGTCCGGGTAATAGTCCAGCATATTTTGCCAATCGCTTACTCCAATCCTGATCTTTCACCAAGACATATGCTTCGTGGGCGGCACGATAACCGTATAATCCATCGCTGTAAGTTTCGATGGGTCCGGCTACGATATCGAGCGTATTGTTTTTCATATCCATCCAGGCAAGATCACTAGGCAGGTAATTATCCGTTAGTAATGCAACTGCTCGGAGTGATAAATATTTCTTCAATCCAGGATCATCGGCCAGACCAGAAGCTTCTTTCAACACCCTCGAGGCCAGTTCCACTTCTTGTTTATAAGCTATATGATACGGTATCGATACCAGGTTTCCTTTTTCATCTTTGCGAATGATCGAGTAATGTCCTGTTTTATCTTTGATTGTTTTGGATTTTTCAAAATCATCTTTGGTCATATCGTGGGGATAAAATTCAGCACCAAGAGGTTTGTCTCCATATCCGGGAATGAAAGGTTTATTATCATTGAGTTTATCCCATGGACCGTAATTCAGCCTTGCAAATTCTCTGTATCGCAGATCGTGCAGCGAATCAAGAAATGTATGTTTATCACCAAAATTTTCTTTCCAAAAAATATCGTCCATGATACGTGCCACCGAAATCAGAAGCGGTAGCATTTTCTTTTCATTAGCTGTCAACTTAGTCGTATCGGTTGTCAAACTTACTTTGACATATTTATCGATCATTGCCTGGATCGGATCTTTCTCAATTACTTTGACAATGCTGTCGATTACCTGGGCGGCGATCTGCTTAGGAATCGGCTTACCCACTATTTTGTCCTTACATTGAATGAAGATAAAAGCCATGCATAAGCCTCCTGCGAGGAAAAGAATTCTTTTCATAAAATTTATACCATTGATTTCTGATTTAAAGGTAAAAAAAATAAAATTTAGGCCTCTGCAAAATTAAGAGCAGTGATCCGGTATTTTACCAGGAAAGAATATAGCTTTGAAAAAGTTGTACTTCCATTTCAATACCGTATTATCGTTAGCCATAGAGAAGTTGCACTTCGACTGGTTAGATGTAGAAGTTATACCTCGAGTTTGACAACGTTATTATCTTTGGCGGTGGAGAAGTTGAACTTCGACTAGTCAAATGTATAGATTCAATATCAATCAGTACCATTCTTCAAAAAACTTTTTAGTTGTTTTTAAAAGAGAAAAACACCCTAATGTGTTTTGCAAAATTCTATTGAATCATTTACAAATTTGGTTTAAACTATTTCTTCTCAATGACCACTTTAGGCTTGGTTCGTAAGGCTCTTTGATTTTCAGGACTATTGCTGGGAAATACATTTTCTACATATACCCATTTATCTTTATTGAGTTTAAATCCTTCATACGATCCATCGGGAACCATGACTTTAGTTTGTCCATCCAGTGCAGCACTGTTTTCTATCAGATGATCACAGATAATCATTTTCTCATCTTCATCGTAGTTGACCCGAATCGCTGCATCTTTTTTGTATTGGTAAATAATGCGGGATTTGGCCGGTCCTTTATCGAATACAAATACTGGTTTACCAAAATAAGGCTTGCCTTTATCAAAATACAATACATCGATAATTTTTCTGCTTTCATCCGGGCTATAACTATCATAACCAAATAAAAGATAAGCATCTGATTTATTGCTTTTAAATGATTTAATCGCATAATAGACGACGCCATACCAATTATCTGCTGTTAGTCCGGGAGTCAAAGAATTAATCGTTCCAGAACGATCCAAAAGTGGTATTAATTTAATCGAAGGTTGATTCCACTGCAAAGCTCCATAATACCGGTAATCTCCATCGTCCACTTTCAACTGCCAGGTGAATATGCGAAACGAACTATCCGGCGCATATGTAATCGATATGTTCTCCAGTCTTGGAAAACTGTATTGAAAAGAATTCGTCACTTTGAGAGTCCTGACCAAAGCCGGTATAAACTGCCTGCAAGCATATAGCCGATCATCCTGCAACTCACTTACAAAAAATCCCCTGGCCAATAAAGACAAAGTATCTTCTTTTAACTGAATACTATCTTTCTGACCTTTATTTAATGAAGCAGATCGTTGACCATAAACACTTATGGCGCAAAAGAGAAGCAAAGTAAACAGAAAGAATTTCATCTTAGAACTATCAGTTACAAACGGCAAAGTGCAAAATTAATGTTTTAAGTTTTTGTTAATTCTATCCTCAGGATCGGAATTCAAAATGTATTAATCTTGTTCATTATGTTTGAATAACTTTAAAAAAGAATGCATGACTAAATACATTCTCCCAACACTAATCTCAGTGGCTTTTTTATCTCGACGAATGCTGTTGCACAATCAGACAATATTGCATTAAGAGATCTTATATGGGACAAAGCCTTCCCGGCTGACACGTCAGAATTATTTATTCCCTCAAACTATGACCTACCTCAAAACAAAGTTCGGTAACCGAATCACCAGGCGCAACCGGAGTACAATTCGCCAAACAATTGATCTCTTTCATTGTTCTCGTCGATTGGCTATTTTATTTTATCCAATAGACTCATGACCCTTTTTACTTTCCTATAATTTATATGCATGAACTTGATATCCTTAAGATTTTGACAATATTTGCTTGATCATGATAGAATTGAAGAATTGAATTTGACTACATTATTCTAGCAGATTCCATTTTCAATAATAAACTTGATATTTAGCATTTCAATATTTTTTTTTAATTTAATGGGATGAACAGGACTTTGTCCCCGGGCATATAAATGAAGCACAGAAGCTAAATTTTCAAGCACGAAGATCATGAACAGTCAATTTAAACTAACGATTAATAAATGAATATGCCTAAACCTCTTTCTTACAATTATTACAGACTTACCACCCTTCTATTCTTTTTATTTGCTTCCATTTCCACATTTGCTCAACTGAATCCTGCACTGGATGTACAACATTACCGATTTTCTTTGGCTTTAAATGATGTAAACAATGTTATTTATGGTGATGCTATAGCTGCGATAAAATTCAAAAAAGACGTAGAGGAAGTAAGTCTTGGACTGGTAGCAAAGAATTCAAATGGAATGGGAATGGTGGTTACACAAGTGACGAAAAGCGGAATCCCATTAAATTTTATTCAGGATTCCAATCATCTGATCATCCGTGATACAGTAAAAATGGGAACAGTAAATATGTATGAGATCCAATACCATGGCGAGCCCGCAGATGGATTAATCATTAGTAATAACAAATTCGGGGACCGCACGTTCTTTGGTGACAATTGGGCTGAACGAGCACATAACTGGTTACCGTGTAATGATCACGTTGCCGATAAAGCTTCTGTGGAATTTTTAGTAACTGCACCAGATCATTACCAGGTGGTAGCCAATGGCTTGAAAATCGAAGAAACAAATCTTCCCAATCATCAAAAACTCACATACTGGAAAGAAGATGTGGCACTGGCTCCCAAAATAATGACCATTGGGGTAGCAGATTTTGCAGTGAATTATATTGGCAACGTGGATTGCATCCCGGTTGATAGCTGGCTGTTTCCTCAAGACAAAGACACAGGCTTTACTCGCTATGTCATGGCAAAAAATATTTTACCATGGTTGATAAAGCAGGTAGGGCCCTATGCGTATAAAAAGTTATCCAACGTAGAGGCAAAGACCGCTTTCGGAGGAATGGAAAATGCGAATGCAATTTTTTATTATGAACCTTCTGTGCATCTGCCGGGCCTGGAAGATTTAATGACGCATGAAATAGCGCATCAATGGTTTGGCAATTCAGCTTCTGAAAAGGATTGGTCCCATGTATGGTTGAGTGAAGGGTTTGCAACGTATATGACTCATCTGTATCTCGAATCAAAATATGGACCAGATAGTTTGAATCGCCGGATGCGACGGGACAGGGATACGGTGATTTCATTTTTAAAAAAACGAATGACTCCTATTGTGGATACAACACCAACGCATAACTTATCAGACCTGCTTAATAGAAACTCATATGAAAAAGGAGGATGGGTTCTGCACATGCTCAGGAGAAAAATCGGTGATCGATTATTTTGGGAAGGAATTCAATCTTATTACAAATCATATGCAGGAAGCAATGCCAACACGGAAGATTTTGAAAAAAGTATTGAGACAGTAAGTGGCCAAGACCTTAAACCGTTTTTCAAGCAATGGTGCTATACTGTCGGTCAACCTCAATTGAACATGCAATGG
>CALMKY010000080.1 GCA_937867195.1 uncultured Saprospiraceae bacterium
CCTGCCACAAACCACATTTCATTGCATGCTGAAAAAACTGAAAGCATCCAATTCAATATCCTGGATGTACAAGGCAGGATCATTCGTACAAAGGCAGCATTGGATGGCACGATCGATTTGAATCAATTGTTCAGTGGGCAGTATTACATTCAACTGATTCAAAATAATGTGGTCATCAAAACAATGAAATTTACAAAGCTATAGCTTCGAAAACAGTTTGTAGATTTACCAGGTGAATGTCTTTTCTGTGATGGAATGGGTCGCTGCTATTTCCGGCCTGATCAATGTTTATCTACTCACCAAAGAAACCATTTGGTCCTGGCCTTTTGGAGTATTCAATGTAGTCCTGTATGGTTTTATTTTTTATCACAGCAAACTGTATTCAGATGTGATCCTTCAGACTTTTTTTACCATCTTAAACATTTACGGATGGTATAAATGGACGACCAAAACCACTGAAAATCATGTTCTCAAAATAACCCGCATGAATGGACGGCAAATATGGATGACGATGTTAATCATTCCAATTGTGTTTTCAGCCTGGGGATATTTTATCGGTAATACTACGGATGCAGCTTATCCATATGCTGATTCATTCATTTTGATATCCAGTCTCATTGCCCAATACTTAATAGCTATTAAAAAAATCGAAAACTGGATTCTCTGGATCCTGGTAGACCTCGTTGCCATCACTGTCTATTTTCTAAAAAATCTATATGTCACCAGTGCTTTGTACGGTGTCTATATGATGTTATGTGTCATGGGATTCGTCGAGTGGAAAAAGAAATTGATCTCAATACAATGAAATACATTTGCACATATGATCAATGAATTGTACAGAGTCCTCGGGAACCAAAAAATATACGTGGTGGCTCATAGCCCTCAGGAAACACCTACCGCCGTAATCTTGCTGGTTCATGGTCTGGGTGAACATGTGCGACGTTACGATCTTCAATTTACCTATTTTGTACAAAAGGGTTACGCTGTATTGGCTGCGGATCTCCTGGGACATGGCCGTTCAGAGGGTACACGAGGGTTATGGAACTCTGTCCAGGATCTTTACCAAGTCATCGATATCCTGATGGAATATGGAAATACTATCTATGCTTCCATTCCAAAGATTCTGTATGGTCACTCGATGGGAGCCAATCTTGCCGCCGGATACGTTTTACAAAACAATCATAAAATCAAAGGATTAATTTTGACGGGTGCCGCCATCAGGACATCAAAAGACCTTCCTGAAAAAATAGTGGACCGCCTATTGAAAGCCCCTTCCTTTATCAAAAATATTACTTTTCCCAATGGACTTGATTTAAAATATCTCAGCCTGGATGCATCCATCGTAAAATCATACAAAGTCGATCCGCTGGTGCACAATCAAGTCAGTTTAGGTGCAGGTGCAACCATTCTCAAGAATGCTTTTGATATCCTTTCCAATACAAAAAATATTTCAGTACCGACCCTGATCCTGCATGGGGAGAACGACCGCATCACCTATCCATCGGGAAGTATTGCATTACATGAAAAGTGGAAAAACAGCATCTATCATTCATGGCCGGGTATGGTTCATGAAATACATAATGAGCCAAAGAAAGTCCTCGTCTGGGAATATATATTAGACTGGATTGAAAGAATCAAGAATGAATAAAAAAGACATCAGAAAAATAAGAATTTTAAAGCCCTGGGAAATTCACTTCCCCAATATTTCTCATTGTGTTTCCCTCTTTCATTAAAAGTGTAATGATACTGGTGATGATCTGAAGTAGAAAATTCATTCAACCGTTTGAAAAAATCCTCCGTGAAACCTTTCATATTGCCTGCTTCCCGGCCACCGGCATACAAATAAATTGATTGATTGTTACTCACAAGAGGTAAATACATGGTCCGGTCGTACAGGAGATGGACGATCTTCCATAAGGAAGGTGAAAAAATCATCAGTTTACCAAATACATGAGGATATACTGTACCTGCTAATAATGAAATCAAACCACCCATGGAACTACCTCCGATGCCTGTATGGGATTGATCTTCCAATGTGCGATATTCGCCATCGATCATTGGTTTAAGTTTGACGGTAATCCAATCCAGGAATTGATGCCCTCGGTTTGAGTCCATTGCAGTATTATTAATATAACTATACTCTTCTACTCTTTTGACTCCGGCATGATCTATAGCCACAATGATGATTTCATGTTTATGTTTCTCAGCCAGCACAGCCAGCCGCTTATGGATCGACCAGGATCCAAAAGGTGCGCCATCTTCAAATAAATTTTGTCCGTCCATTAAATACAAAACCGGGTAGCGTTTGTGGCTTTGATGGTAATCGTAAGGTAATAGTACGGATACACGTCTTTCCTTTCTTGATCGCGGCAATTTTACCGAATGAAATTGTATCAATGGCATCATGCCCGCATCGCAGGTAAGACCGTGGTTGCGCCATCTAGGAACGTATGCGTTGACCGGTTCCTGTGGATCGATCATTAACCGGTTGGATACCCCTCCGCCATATTCATCAAGCTCTACATTTTCCCAGGTCCCTCTTAAAAATTTATATTCGATCGGATGGGCATCATCCCAGGGAATATTGATCGATAATGAATAATGTCCGGGATGATCTAAATGCATAGGGTATTCATTCTGATTCCAATCATTAAACGTGCCGGCAATATTCACAGGAGCTCCATCCAGCAACGGTGTATGTAAATGAAAATGAATGGTTCTATTCAATTGCAAACCAATGGTATTAAAACAGTGCAAAGATCAGCCTAAATTTCCACCGATGCGTGAATAAATCCATTCACCTTTAAAATTAATTTTCTTGCCCAGGTACATTCTCATAGCAAATCGATAGGGCAAAATGCCGGCTGAATACAGCAGATCCATTGCCGTCTCATTTGATTGCGGAAATGAAATTTTGTGTTTACGATTGTATTGTTTGATCAATAGTTGTTTTCCGAGTTCCTGATCTTTACTGATCAGCCAACCATCTCCCAATTCCGGAAAATGGCAAGCAATTAATTCTTTCTGATGGTAATAATATCTGGCCCCGATTTGATTCGCATCCAGTAATTTCCTTCTTGATTCCAAGGTAACTTCCTGATCGAAAGCATACACTTCTTCATTCAGCTCATTCATTACGGTAAAGGATGCATCCAATTCCAGAGCTTCGATTTCAATTTCATTCCTATAAAAATTATACACCACATCATCGGCAAAACCTAATTTTCTGTATACAGGGTGACCATCCTCTGTAGCCAGTAAGGAGATGGTTTGAACTTCGTTTTTTATTTCATTGATTAACTGTTGAGTAAGGAATTTACCCAATCCCTGTCCTCTGAAGTTTTGGTCGACGATGATTTGGGAAAGCCAGGCTGAATTTCCAAAATGAATAATATTTCCAATGCCGACTACATAATTTTTATAAACTAATTTCTTTGGAAAACACCAGGATTTCCAATTCAAATACTTATTGTAAGCGACTGTAATATCAGGCCAGTCAGAAGGTTGCAATTCAGTGACACGGGTCAGATCCTGCATTCCAAGAGGTAAAAGTGTAAGTTGCCCTTTACTTATTTTTTCGGTATCCATTTTATCTCTTCAACATTATTTTTTTTTGCCACCCATCTGCTCAGGACAAACAAATAATCGGACAACCGGTTAAGATATTTTATAATGAATGCATCCAGAATTTGTAATTGAGATAATGCCACCACGCTTCTCTCTGCCCTGCGACATACGGTGCGGGTAATATGGATTTGACTGACCAATTTATTTCCACCCGGTAGTATAAAGTGAGTCATCGGGATCAGTTCTTCATCCATCCGGTCGATAGCATCTTCCAATCCGTTTAAAGCTGCATCGTCCAATACAGGTAATGGCATTTCTTTATCCTGATCTTTTGCCAAATGTGAACCAATCACAAATAAGATCTCCTGATTTTTTCTAAGAAATTGTCTGGAAGTTTCCTCGACCTGATCACCAATCAAACCGATCCAACTATTCAATTCATCTATTGTACCATAAGCTTCAATCCGGATATCATTTTTGGGTAATCGTTTACCCCCGTACAATGAAGTTGACCCTTGATCTCCCGTTTTCGTATAGATTTTCATTTATTTCAAATCAATCTTTTGCAAGGAAAGGATACCGATAATCATGAGGCGGGTTGAAATTTTCTTTAATGGTACGAGGAGACAACCACCTGACAAGATTAAATACAGATCCCGCTTTATCATTGGTACCACTGGCTCTTGCACCGCCAAAAGGTTGTTGGTCCACGACCGCTCCGGTGGGCTTATCATTTTTATAAAGGTTGCCGGCAGCATGGCGTAACCGTAATGAAGTTTGTTCCATAATGTTTTTATCCTGACAAAAGATGGATCCGGTCAAAGCATACGGAGATGTTTGGTCAACCGTGTCTACAATTGAATCAAAGTCCTGATCATCGTATACCAACACGGTCAATACAGGGCCAAAGATTTCTTCTACCATGGTTTTAAAATCATATCGGGTCGTTACGATGATGGTAGGCTCAATAAAATATCCAATAGATTTATCATACTTTCCTCCGGCAATAATCTTAGCATCGGGTGATCCGGCTGCAAAATCAATATAACCGGCGATTTTGGTAAAGGCTCTTTCATCAATAACCGCATTGATGAAATTGCTGAAATCTTCTGTACTGCCCATCGTAATGGTTGCCAAATCATGTAATAAATTTTGCTCAATCTCAGGCCATAAGGATGCAGGCATATAGGCTCTTGAAGCCGCACTGCATTTTTGTCCTTGAAACTCAAAGGCTCCCCGTAATAATGCGACCGAAACGGCTTTTGCATCTGCACTTGGATGAGCCAGGACAAAATCTTTGCCCCCGGTCTCTCCTACTATTTTAGGGTAAGATGTATACATACCGAGATTATCACCGATGGTCTTCCATAGCATTTGGAAGACCAGTGTACTTCCGGTAAAATGTAACCCGGCAAAATCATGATGCGTAAATGCAATTTGACCCAATGTAGCGCCATCCACCGTAATCATATTGATGACACCATGAGGTAATCCTGCCGCTTCCAATACTTCCATGATGATCGCAGCCGAATAAACTTGTGTTTCTGCAGGCTTCCAGATGACGACGTTGCCCAGCATAGCGGGAGCCGTGGGCAAATTACCACCAATCGCAGTAAAATTAAATGGAGTAATTGCGACTATAAATCCTTCCAGCGGTCTATAATCAAGTTTATTCCAGATACCGTTGCTACTGGAAGGCTGTATTTCATAGATCTGTGTCATGTATTTGACATTAAATCTCCAGAAATCAACTAACTCGCAGACAGCATCGGTTTCGGACTGATATACATTTTTGGACTGGCCAAGCATGGTGGCTGCGTTCATTTTTTGACGGTAGGGACCTGATAAAAGGTCTGCTGCTTTTAAAAAAATGGAAGCACGATCCTGCCATGACATATTTTCCCAGGCATGTTTGGCTTTGAGAGCGGCCTCGATGGCTAATTGTACATGAGAAGCATCTCCCATATTACGATAGCCCAATGTATGATTGATTTCATGCGGTGGGTGTATGGTTACTTTATTTTGAGTGAATATTTTTTTACCATCGATGATCATGGGTATATCGATTTCCTTTGACTTCGCTTCCCGGATGGCTGTCCTGAGATTAGCTCTTTCCGGTGTCCCCGGAGCATAGGTCAATACCTGTTCGTTTTTAACTTCGGGTATAGTAAAAAATCCACTCATGATTATAATTTAATTTCTTTAGGGATAAATGAACTTGCATCTCCTCCACCGCTGATGATTTCCCGGACCACGGTACTGCTGATATGGGCTACATCAGGACTTGATATAAAAAAGACTGTCTCCAGGTCTTTATTCAATGTCTGATTTACCTGAGAGATTGTCTTCTCATAATCAAAATCAGAACCGTTCCGGAGACCTCTAACAAGATAGAATGCATTTACTTTTTTAGCATAATCAGCTGTCAGTCCTTCGAAATGATCCACGATGACCTTGGGCTCCTGTTTAAAAACTTCTTTGATAAACGATTCACGCTCGTCAAGACTGAACAATGATTTCTTTTGTGAATTAAGTCCAATTGCAATAATAAACTTATCAAATAAAGGCAAAGCCTTATGCACAATATCGACATGTCCGTTAGTAATAGGATCAAAAGACCCGGGAAAGATGGCTATTCGCATATAAATTTAGATAGCAAATGTAAAATTATTTTGGGGGATCTCTTTTTGACGAATGCCGCGTATTGCAAACTTACTCCAGAATGGTGAAGGTCGTCCGACGGTTTTTTTGATGCTCTTCTTCCGTACATTTTTCACAAACACAGGTCGTGATTGGTTTTGATTCACCATACCCTTGTGGTGTCAGTCTGGAAGCTTCGATTCCATTTTTACTCAAATAGTCGACTGCTGATTTAGCTCGCTTATTGGATAAATCAAGATTATAGGCATCCGTAGCGCGACAATCCGTATGCGATGATAATTGAATTTTCACTTTAGGATTATCTTTTAATAATTGTACCAGTTGATTGAGTGATGGCTCCGCATCTTTGCGGATATCCCATTTATCAAGATCATAATAGATGTCGGAGATCAGGATTTCTTTGCCGGTATAGGCTTTATCTAAAACAATTTCAATATTGATTGTCCTCAATGGTTCATTTGGATTTTTCCCATTTTTTGTGGTGAATGTTTTAGACGCATTTAATAATCCCGGAGAAACGGCGATAGCAAAATAATCCTGGTCGTATTTAATCTCAGTGAAAGCATTTCCTTTGTCGTTCGTCCTGAGTTGTATCGGTACATCCCCCTCTTTCAATAAGACCGGAGTGTTAGGCAAAGGTTTTTTATCTCTTATTTTACTGTTGGGATCTTCCGGGTTTTCGCGCATCGCCTGGAAGACTTTTATTGCAAGAAAGACCTGATATTTGATTTTTTTCTCGGGTTTTTCGGGGTTAGCGATGGGTACTTCATTCCGGGCTATGAAAACAGATTCATCCGGCTTAGTCCGTTCAAAACTATAAATATCATCTTTACCCATCCCACCGATGCGGGATGTCGAAAAGTAGCCTTTCAGTACACCTTGTTCGCTGATTGGATCGATGACCAATGCAAAATCATCTTCATTACTATTGATCGGTGATCGCAAATTGATGGGAGGTTGCCATTCCCCATCCTCATTCGAATAGGTTTTATAGATATCAAGACCACCTAACCCTCCGGGACGATCTGAAGCAAAATAGAGGGTGTCTTCGTACATAAATGGGAATTGCTCATCATACTGTGTATTCACCCGTTTACCCAGTCGCTCGGGATTATTCCATTGCTGACCATCCCATTCGGCATAATACAAATCGTATTTACCTTCACCGTGTACATCATCCGACGAAAAAAACATGACGGAGTCATGGACGGCCAGGCAAGGTTGACGGTAATTAATGCCTTCTTTTTGAAAAGCCAGTGCAACCGGCTGTGACCATTTACCGGATTCCAGCAGAGACATATAGATTTTATTATAGGCTGTTTGACCGTCTACCGGCAAGATACTCCGTGTAAAAAGCATAATATTACCTGTAGCATTAAAGCAGGCCGTTCCTTCATTATTTGCGCTGTTGATATCGTTTGAAAACAATTCAGCATTGCTTTCGTCAGGATGCGCTGAATATAAATCAGCAAACTTTCTACCGGTCCATTTATATATCTCAATACCATTAGCAGATGGGCGGTCTGAAGTAAAAATCAGATGACCCAGATGATCCAAGGCAGGCGCATACTCTGAAGCTGCTGTATTGATTCCCAATGGTTTTACTGAATAAAAATTTAGTTTTTCTGAAGCCATGGATTTTGCCTGTTTAGCTAATGAAACCAGGGTTTTAAAATCTTCACTTCCTTTTTTATTTTGCGCCGTCTCGAATATTTGAATCGCTTCATCATACAGTCCTTGCTGAATCAAACTATTACCGAGATCTTTCCAGGCCTGATCACCAAAGTTAAGGTTCGCTGCCTGCCTAAACCAATTAGAAGCCTGGGATGTCTCGTTGATGCATCGATACGATACACCGGCGCCATACGCCAATTTTGCTTTTTGTGCCGGATTGGTGGTTTGTTCGAATTCTTTTTCATACAAGGATGCTGCAATAAAATATTGCTTCCGATCAAAAGCATCGGCTGCCGTCTTGATTTTTTCCGTAACACTGCAAGAAGCAAAAATCAAGCTCGCAGCAAGAAAAATATATATGACTGGTATTTTCACTCTTACAATAATAACGTAAACCGAGGTCTAAAAATACAAAGAGCCTGCTTTGAAATCAAGCAAGCTCTCTGATGTAATATATTTTTAATGTTTTCGATTACCCGGTAACTTTATCTTTTAATTTTGAAGCAGCTCTTTTTGCAGCTTCCTCAATTTTAGCATTGGACTCCTTTTCTTTCTTCGATTCAAGGTCTACCAATACGGGAGACGCTATGAAAATAGAAGAATAGGTTCCAATGACGACCCCGATGGTCATAGCAAAAGCAAACCCTTTAATTGAGCTGCCACCGAATATTAATAAAATAAAGATGGTAAAGAATACGATTAAAGAAGTGATGACGGTCCGCGTCAAGGTTGAGTTGATGGCCATATTGATCACTTCATGTTTGGTCTTAGTGGTATAATGACTCAGATATTCCCTGATCCGGTCAAAAATCACCACGGTGTCATTATTGGAATAACCAATTAACGTCAATAAAGCAGCAATGAAATTTTGATCTATTTCAAGGTTCACCGGAACCAAACCTTTTAGTAAAGTAAATATACTGATGGTAAATAATGTATCGTGCGCTAAGGCAATCACCGCTCCCAGAGAATATTGCCATTTGTTGAACCTCACCAGGATGTAAATAAAGATCACCAACAAGCCCAATAAAGTCGACCATACCGCACTCTTACGTATATCATCAGCTATGGTAGGTAATACTTTCGTAAAACTGCTTACATGGATGCCTTTCCCATCCGGATTCTTAAAGTTTTCGAACGTCAGGCTTTCACCACCTGGTATCGTTTTAATTCCTTCCTGAATTTTAGCCATCACTTTATCCGGGGCATCGGATGATTGATCATCGATCAAATAACTGGTGGTTAAATTGTAGGTATTGGTTACATCTACCGATTTGATGGATGGCTCTTTGTTATCCAAGAATTTGGTCAGGGTCGTGCGTAATTGATCCGCTGTGATATTAGAGTTACTCATATTGATATTGTATGAATAACCTCCCTTGAAATCAACACCCAATTCAAATCCGCGTGTCAAGGCAGAAATCAGACCTAATAAGATGATAGTACCTGAGAACAGATAGGCTTTTTTACGCATACCAATCCAGTCAAAATTAAAATGCGTGAATAAATCTCTGGTCTGAGGAGTCCAGAAATCCATTTTACCACCGCGGGCAACCCACCAATCTATCAACATTCTTGAAATCAATAATGCTGTGAATACGGTAAATATGATACCGATCACCAATACAGTTCCGAAGCCTTTGAAAGGACCGATACCAAAATATATTAATATAAATCCAATCAGCAAATTGGCGATATTGGAGTCAAGAATCGCGGACATGGCATGTTTAAAACCTTCCGATATACTGGTCAATAAAGATTTTCCATGCCGGAATTCTTCCCGGATACGCTCATACACAATCACATTCGCATCCACTGCAGTACCCATGGTGAGTACGATACCGGCAATACCGGGCAACGTCAATACGGTGCCTAAAGAAGCCAAAGCACCTATGATAAAGAACAGGTTTGCGATCAATGCAAGAATGGAGATCACACCACCCCGGCCGTAATAAAAGACCATGAAGCATAATACGAAGATGAAACTGATGCCCATTGCCCATAAACTGCGGCGAATATTTTCTTTACCAAGCGAAGGACCAATTAATGATTCCTGTACAATTTTAGTTTTGGCAGGTAACTTACCTACTTGCAGGATATTTGCCAGATCGGTGGCATCTTGCACTGTAAAGCTACCCTGGATCTCCGTGTTACCTTCATTAATAGGGCCATTTACAGATGGACAGGAAACCACTTCATCATCCAAGGTGATTGCTACTTCCCGGTTGTTATCCTGGGCAGCTTTGGTCGTCATTTCAGCCCATACTTTAGAACCTTGATTATCCATTTTCAGGGTAACCGTGGTGGCACCGTTGCGATTGGATGATGGTCTTGCGTCGGTAATACGATCTCCTTCGATTGGAGCTTCCTCGCTGCCTTTTTTATGCTTGATTGCATAGAGATAGTAAGTATTTGAAAGATCATTTTCTTTCTTGGTACTGGTCAGGCTTACCGGTTTTGACGCCCATTTAAATTCCAGTTCTTTAGGAAAGGTGGCTTTGACCGAAGGATTGTTGAGCATGTTGAGCACATAATCCTTTTGTTTGCCTTGTGCAAAACCCATGACAGCAGGACTAAAAGTAAATCCTGATCGGTCCTGGTTTACATAATTGGGCTGAAATACTTTTAAAAGTGGACCTGCACTTGCCAGCGGATCTGAAGGTACTTTATACTTGGTAATGACGACCGAGTCTTTCGCAGTATCCAATTTTGACTTTAGAGAAATGGTATTGCCTAAAGCATCATTCCCGGTTGCGGGAAGCGTATCGATTTTTTCGATTGAATCCACTTTCATGGTATCTGCACCTGGCAATTGTTTCTTTAGGATCGCATCCGCATCGACTAAAGCATTGAGTATACTGGGAGATGTCAAAGAAGGATCACTGACTCTGTATACATCCCAGAATTCCAGTTTTGCCGTAGTTTGTAAAAGCTTCCTGGCTCGCTCTGCATTTTCTATACCGGGTAATTCTACAGCGATCTGATCACGGGCAGGGTCGAGTGAAACGTTTGGTTGAATCACCCCAAATTTATCAATACGATTTTTTAAGCGGTCAAAAGTCAATTTGACGGTTTCGTTGGCTTTGGTTCTGAGAATATTGAGCACCGTTCCATCGGATGTATTGAGGTTGATTTGGGATTTTAATCCCGGGTCCCTTGAAAAAATAGAGGCCAGTGTTTTTCCTTTAGCGACTTTAGCAAATTCTTCACCGAACAAGGTGATGTAATTCCTATTGTCAGACGTCATCTTTTTTTCTGCATTATCGAGTGCTGTTAAGAACTCAGGATCTTTCGAGTCTCTGGATAATCGAATCAAGAAATCTTTCAGATCCACATTGAGCAGGGTCAATAATCCACCTTTAAGGTCAAGACCTAGAGCCAATTGCTGTCTTTTCAATTCCTCGTAACTATATTTTTTGATACCTGGGATAGTGAAAACTACATCATTGGATACAGAATCCAGGTATCTGGATCTATAATCTTTTAATGCAGAGACATGATCTATACTATCAGGTAATGAATCTACCGAATGCTGAGCATAAGAGTCTGCATTGCGCTCGACTCTGCGGGTAGGTATCATGAAAAGATACTGGACCAGACAGACAGCTGCCAATAGGTAGAAAAAAAACTTCACTAAACCTTTACCTAACATATTAAATTTTTTGTATATATTTTGTTAAAAAGCGGCACAAATATATCATTTTTTCGGCCAATCGAAGGTCAAAATTGAAGGTCTAAATAATGCCTGAAATAAATGGAATTTCCTTACGTTTTTAAGGATAGGCTGTGACTTTAAAATAATTTACCGTCATAAGAATGTAAATTATGTATAATATTGTTCAAAATTTTAATTCACAAAAATTCTAAAAATCATGGGACTATTTTCTTTTTTAAAAAGTGCCGGAGAAAAATTATTCGGAACAAAACATGAAGAAGCTGCTGCAGATGCTGCACCAGATCCTGCGGCTGCTGCCCGGCCGCTACGCTGGCACGCCGGCGGGTGAGACGCCACCCAACGCGTAGTTGAGCGCGAAGGTGACGTTGACCAGTGGACGCCCGGCAGTCGGCGACTGCACGGGTCCGCCGCGCCAGCTGTCTGCAACAGACCGAATCGTCACGTTCTCGACGATGGCGTCCTTGTCGTCGAGTACCAGAGGATGGCCGATGGCATTGGCGTACGCCAGGAGACCAGCGACGACGATGGCGAGTGCCCACAGATATCGCGAGCGAGTTGCTGAGGCCAGAGCGACGGATGCCGAATCTGCGTGATTCGTCGTCGCCTCCTGATTCCGACGCGGCGAGTCGCTTCGCGCCGGTGTTCGTCGACGAGCGCTCATCGCGGCGATCCGCTTCCTGCCAGTGCCTGCTGCGCCATCTCGAGGTTGCGTCTGGATTCCACGGAATTCGGATCGATCGCGACAGCCTGCTTGAACTGCGCGATCGCAGCGTTCATGTCGCCAGACGACCCGAGCGCGATGCCCAGGTTGTTGTGCGCGTCCGCCGACGTCGGGGCACGCTCGACGGCTGTGGTGAGCGCCGCGATGGCTTCGCGCGATCGACCAGCCTGAAGGAGCACGACGCCAAGGTTGTACGCGGCCGAGGGATCTTTCGGATCGAGTTCCATGGCGCGATGGAACTCGGTGACTGCCTGATCGACCTGACCGGTCGTTGCGAGCGCGTCAGCGAGATTGCGGTGCGCGACGGCAGAATTCGGCTCTGACGCGACAGCCGCTTTGAATGCCGCGAGCGCATCAGCGGGCCGGTTCTGCGCCGCGAGGGCAACGCCGAGATTGTTCGCCGCGCCGGCCGAATCCGGAATCGACCGCAGGGCGATCGTGAAGTGCTCCGCGGCTTCCTGCGGATTGCCCTTCGCGAGCAGTGCGTTCGCCAGGTTGTAGTGGGCGTCCGGGTAGTCGCCCTTGATGGACAGTGCCCGCCGATACGTTGCAATCGCCTCGTCCAGTTTGCCTGAGGCGCGCTGCATCACACCGAGGTTGTTGTACGCAGGCGCGTAGTCGGGCTGGATGGCGATGGCCCTGGCGTAGTGCTCGGCGGCGGCGTCCGCGCGTCCCTCGCTCTGCAGCGCCACAGCGAGATTCGTTTCGGTGATCGCACGCATCTCGGCCGTGGCGAGCAGCGGCCAGTTACACAACACCGCTACGATGCCCGCGAGCCCAGCGACCATCGTGCGAGTCTGCTGGTTCGCTCGCGGCCACCACGTCGGAAGCGCGCTGATCGCGATTGCAGCGAACAACAGGAGCAGCGGCACGAGCGGCAGTCGATAACGCGCGAAGACGTAGAACAGCAGCACGCTCGCGGCATACGCCACGAGCATCACGTAGACGACCGCGAGCCGCGTACGGGCTCGCCAACCGATGATGAGTCCGATGCACGCCAGCGGTGCGAGAACGCCGAAATGCCCGACAAGGCCGAGGACGCGCAGCGGCCACGACCATTCGGCGTGGCTCTCCTGTGCCTCGGTGTCGAGCGTCTCGGTCGCGTTCACGAGCAGCGCGGCTTTACGTCCCATGAGCGCGAGCCAGGAGCCAGGTTGGCCGGTTATGAAAGTCAGCGCACGCGACGTCCAGAAGCTCGAGACCTCGGCGGGTGTCAGGTGCTTGCCGGTCGCATGTTCGGCAAGTTCGGTCGCGTCGAGACGCTCGTATTCCGGGGCTCCGCGTCCGAATCGCAGTGACGCGTAGCTGCCGTCCGCCTGAGGGTTGTTGCCGATGTAGAAGTTCGGTCCAAACTGCGAGGTCGTCAGATAGAACCCGCCAGCCACGGCGTAATTCCTGACCGCGACGGGCAACAAAACGATCGCCAGGCCAGCGAGAAAACTCGCGGCCAGTCCGACACGTGAAGCAAAGGGGATGACCTCTGCGTGGCCAGCGGCGCCACGATGCGCGGTTCCTGCGCGCGGGTGCTCGTCTGCTTGCGTGTCGAGCACGCTGAGTGACAGCTGCGACCGCCACAACGCCCAGGCCACGATCACGACCACGAAGACCAACGCGTTCTCGCGCGTGAGGCTCAAGCCTCCCATCGCCAGACCGAGTGCGACCCAGTTCACCCTGGAGAGCGGCGCATCGACCAGACGCCCGATCGACGGCACCTTGTCCATGACGCGCTTGCGGGTGAAGCCGGAGTTGACGAGCTTGCGCCGCAACAGGTGTGCGGGATCGTCCATGTCGATCATGTAC
>CALMKY010000081.1 GCA_937867195.1 uncultured Saprospiraceae bacterium
TGTCCGTGATCTGGCCGCTGAACGCGCCATGCAAACGATTACCACAGAAACTGGCGGCGAAGTTTACGCACCACGTATGGCGCTGAACGGCAGTGAAATTGACGAAGAAGAATCGCTCAAAAACCTGGACGAAGCGTTTACTAACCTTGCCGATCAATTGCGCACACAATACACCTTACGCTTTTACTCAAATAACGAAGCGCGGGACGGAAAATTCCGTAAGCTGACAGTCCGCGTCAAAAAACAAGGACTCACGGCCAAAGCGCGGTCTGGTTATTACGCCCCCAAAAAGTCCTAACGTCCCCCCTCATCAAACCTTCTGTTTTCAATTTGTGCTTGTTTTATTTTTTGAATGGATTGAAGATTGAGGATTTCCAGATCTTTTTTAGTTACTTCATATTTGGTTTGGATTTCTGCAATGTTAATTAGTGATTTTTCGTTGAGGATACTATCTTTTATTAATTGACTTTTTTCAAGAAATTCCAGCGCGGATCTATAATCTCCTTTTTTTTGTGCAAACAAAGATTTTTGTTCATATAAATTTTGAAGTAAAGGTTTTGTATTGAGATGATCGGCCATTTTCGTTGCCTCTTCAAAGCATTGTTTTGCGGTTGCCGTATCGTTGATCTTGGTATATAAACTGCCTGAAGCAATCAAACGGGTTGCTAGTTTCTGCAACTCACCTATTTTTCTATATGACTCGATAGATTTGTTATTGGCCTGGATTGCTTCCATAATTTTACTCCTGTTAGCCAATAAATCTGCTGTATTAGCAAAGGCCTGGGCCATAAAACTCAGTACATTGGTATGAATAGCCTGATCCAGCGATTTACGTTGATAATATTCTGCAGAATCCATGGAGATCGTTAGA
Source organism: uncultured Saprospiraceae bacterium (assembly GCA_937867195.1). Taxonomy (GTDB): domain Bacteria; phylum Bacteroidota; class Bacteroidia; order Chitinophagales; family Saprospiraceae; genus JADJLQ01. The sequence goes on from CALMKY010000081.1 coordinate 872, forward strand.
TACGTGCTTGCCAGGTTACCATACGCCGCAGCTAATCTTTTTGAATCATGGATTGACTCACTTATTTGAATAGACTTGCGAAGCATTCTAATGGCCTCGCTCTGATTGTTCATCTTTTTGAAGACAGTACCAATGTTATTATAAGTATTTGCCAGTTCTTTTTTAATATCGAGTTTTTCAAAAAGGTTGGCAGCTTTATAATAGTTTTGAATTGCAATTTCAAAATCTCCGTCTTTGTCCAGTGCATATCCAAGGTCGTTGTATGCATAGGCCAGGTATTCGTCAAGTTTTATGCGATCGTAGTGCAAAACAGCAAGTGATAAATACTGGACCGTCGAATCCCATTTAGCCTGATCTCTGAAATACTGACTAATCTGATGCAAGCCAAGCCCTATGATAAAATGATCCTCTATTTGATTACCAAGTTCGATCCCTTGTATGCATGTTTTGTAGACATCCTTTACAGCACCTTTTGTTTTGAGCATCAAGTCAGCTATTTTCAGCTGAGCAAAACCTTCTCCCCTTTTAAATTTTCTGTCTTTGGATAATAATAATGCCTTTTGAGTGGCAAGATTTGCAGAATCCATTTTCCCCTGAAAATCCAAATCATCTGCCAGATTAAGCCAGGTGTATATCTCAATGGAGTCCTTTTTATAAGCCAAAGATTGAGAAAACAATCCAGGGGGGACGAGGATCCACTGTAAAAATATGATCCATTTCATTGCGATCATGGACAATGAATTTAAGTTTTTTTAGTAAATAAATTGAACGGATTGAGATCAAATTTTATAGCGACTCGATCAGATCAATTTTTGAAGAATAAATTTTAAATCCTTTTTTGAAATACCCAAATATGTCCGTATGGATCTTTTATCTCTGCCTGCCGGTAATGATAATCAAAATCGGTTGGACTTAGCAGTGGGATAGCGCCATGCTGAACAGCTTTATTAAAATATTCGTCCACATTATCTACAAATAAACCAATCAAAGCCGTAACTCCGTGAGCAGAGTGTGGTTCTAATTGGCCATCCAGAGGTCTGTTGTTTTCATGCACATGAAAAATAGTTCCATGTAAAGAAAACTCGGCAACATGTACCGAACCATCCTCATTTGCAAATCTGTACAGTTCTTCTGCTCCTATACCTTTCGTATAAAAACTGAGATCTCTAGAACCGGAAGGGATGAACAGTTGAGGTGCAAATAAAGGAGAAGTCATCAGTGATTCAATTATTTTGTTTAGCCCATGCCAATCCGTCCGGATTAGGTCCTACATCAATGTGATCGGTTACCGTCCATGATTTTAGATCAATCACAGCTACATAATTATCCGGAGTACAGGCAACGAAAACCCTTTTACCATTAGGATCCATTTCAATACCGGCTGCACCTTTGCCGATTGGGATCTGCTGTATTTCTTTCATTGTGGCTACATCGAAGACAAATGCATTCCCAATGCGCAAGCTTGAAATAACAGCATATTTTCCATCCAGCGTAAATTTAAGTCTATTAGCACCCAACACTTTGGCATCGATCTTGGTCAATAATTTTTTTGCTTTAAGATCAACTATGGATATTCTTCCGTCTTCACCGGAGACTGTCCATAAGTAATTACCATCCGGTGTAACATCAAAGCCTTCACTTCCTCTCGATACAGGAACCAGTGTCTGAATCCAATCTTTACGAGGAGGTGGTAGAGTAAAATTACCGGGAGGATTGTTCGGAACGGCTGTACCGGGAGCACCAGGAGGCGGAGGGGGAGGCGGTCCTAATTTAATCAACGTATCATTGAATATACTTACCGTACCTGAACTGATATTGATGGTATAAATACTTTTGGCATCCGCGGTCGCATAGATCATATGTGTGCGATCCTGGCCGGTGCCCATGCTCCAATCTATCAATCCTTTCATAGCATCAAAGGTGCCGATCGCTTTGGATCCTTCGGCACTAAACCAGACTTTACCGTTTTTATAATCGATACCGTGCGGGCCAAACAGTGGCCTGGTATCGACTATTTTTTTTGACTTCTGTGCAATAAGATCCAGGACATCTATTTCGTGAAATCGACCACCACCGTAAATCGTTACATAAGCGTATTTGCCGTCGGGCGAGGCGATGACTTCATGAGGGTCTTCACCAACAGGTATTTTGGCTATAACTTTTAATGAAATCGGGTCAACAATCGATAAAGTATGGGCTGCTTTGGAAAGTGCTATGAGACAACTTTGGGGAGTTGGGGTCTGACCATATGTGCAGAGATAAGAGAATACCAAAAGAAAAAAAGTTATTCTATAATTTTTAGAATTCATACGAATGAATGGTTTCAGAAATTAAATGTAATCAAACATTGATTAAATTAAAAAGATAAAATGGTTTAATCTTTTTCTATCTTATTTTCATTTACGAAAACCAACTTGACCATAGGCCATTGAAAAACGATTAGATACACTATGAACAGGACTGTGTTTAAAATAAACTTTGTAAGTAAAGAAGTATGGAACCGGTCGTTCAATACATTACTAAGGTAGTAGATCAATATGCCGCCAAGGATAGCCATTAAAATCTTGGTTAATTCGAAAGGCACAGGATAGTATTTCTGTCCCCACCAATACGTAATGGCCGTCATACCAAAATAACAAATCAACATAGACCAGGCTGTACCCATCGCGCCAAACCTTGGCACCAATAAGATATTGAACAAAATGGTTAACCCGACTCCGATCAAAGCAGAATACATACCATACCGGGTCTTGTCGGTCAGCCGGTACCAGTTTGAAACATTATAATAGATACCGAGAAATACATTGGCTAATAATACGACCGGGACGACACCCACTGCATTGAGATAGGCCGGATTTTTAATTACATAACTTTTGAAATAATCGAGAAAAAACAGGATGGCTACAAATCCCAGCATCGTAAACATGGTAAAATACGTAGTAATCTTACTATAATCTGCTTTTGCATTTTGAGTGTGCATGTGTTTAAAAAAGAAAGGCTCTGCCGCATACCGGAATGCCTGAGAAAATAATGAAATAAAAACTCCAAATTTTACACAGGCATTGTATTCTCCCATGATATTCTGTTTCTCCGTGATGTTTCCGGGCACCAGCCAGCCGAGTAATTGCCTTGTCATTGCATCGTTCATCACGGCGGCTAATCCTACTGGTAATAAGGGCCAGCAATACG
>CALMKY010000082.1 GCA_937867195.1 uncultured Saprospiraceae bacterium
AAAGCTATACAAAAAATTACTGATTAAATATACTGCGATCGGGATAAAGATCAAAGTAATTGAAACAGACACCAAAATCAATAGAACTAATATCATTAATAGAAATCCCATTTCCTTTTTGCTAACCTCTCCCTTTGCGTATGGCCGGTTTTGAGTATTGGGAATTAACTGATCGGTTGGAAGATCAAATAAATCATTAATTATATATATGAACGATGCAGTAAAGCAAAAGCAAAAAAAGAGGCTACTAAGTTGGATGTCAATGAAAATTTTACTGACTTGAAAAGTAAAAAAAGCTGGAACAAAAACCAACAGATTTTTAATCCAATGGTGGATGCGTATTTGGTGGAGATAAGTATTCAGATCATTCAATGACAAGAAAACTTTGCAGATAAAAAAAGATAGATTCAACAATTACTTTGAATCTATCCTTTCATGATATATTCCGTTTGCCTTTATTCCTTTATGATTTTTACCGTTTTAAATGATCGATCTGTTTTGATTTTCAACATATAAAGACCGGATGCAAATCTGGTAAGATCCAATTCGTTTAGTTGGTTTCTTCTCTCCATCAAAGATTTGCCATTCACATCAAATAATGATAGTGATTGAATTGTTTCATCACCCGGTACTTGGATATTGACTTTCGAAGTCGAAGGATTCGGGAATATGGAAATGCCTGAATCCAGCGATCTTTCTTCTAAATCAACCAAAGCATTTTTTGTCTTAAATCTGTTTTGAATCGAAGGCACACTACTGGTAGACTGGCAATTAGCAATTACCCTCCAGGTATAATTGGTCTTGCCGGCAAGATTGCTCCAGGTAAAGGATGTCGTAGTAACTGTTGATAGTGTAGTCCAGACATTCAAATTTAATGACTGTATAGTATAGGAAATCGCTCCATTTACTGCAGTCCAAGAAAGGACTGCACGATTTGCGGTTATATTATTAACTTCTAATTCGGCCGGAGCGTTAGCACAAGGAGCGATCGTATTAAATGTGGAATTACTGTATTTACCAATATTTCCATTTGCACATACACCTCTAATCCTCCAGTCATAGATTCGGTTGGCGGTAAGATTGGTTAATGTCAACATACCAGCAGTAATGTTATTTACCGTTGTCCAGGCCCCTGAAATTCTATAGTCAACCGAATAAGTTGCAAAAACAGGATTCAGATCCCATGATAATTTTACTGAAGTGGGTGAAATATATAAAGACTTAAGGCCAGAAATGGATACATTGGTAACTGTACTTAAGATAACCCCACGTGAACAAACGCTACAGGCTGATGCCACATATTTATCGTCCGGTATTCCATTGCAGTCTTCATCGATACCGTTGCAATTAGCATCGGATGCACCCGGGTTAAATACCGCACTGCTATCATTGCAATCTGTATTATTACTTACATAACCCGCAGGCGGAGTACAGGCAGTGATCGAAACATTTGGATTTCCATATCCGTCGTTGTCATAATCTCTATAGTAGCTGACTGCAGATTGCGGCCCGGTACAGGGCTGCGAGGAGGCTGGTTTGGTATTGGGATCACATAAACTGCCGGCTACGATATTTCCGTTTTCATCCAAACAACTTACTGTTCTCGATTGAGTTCCACCTCCACAGGTCGCACTACAAGAACCCCAATCTCCTGCAAGCCAATGATAGGTATGACAAGAATCTACATTACATAATTGACTTATGCTCGGTTTGGTGTTTGGATCACATAAGCTACCGGCAACGATATTACCATTTTCATCTACGCAATTAACGGTCCTGGATTGTGTACCACCTCCGCAGGGTGCGCTGCAAGCTCCCCAGTCTCCTGCAATCCATTGATATGTATGGCATGGCCCTGCATCGCAGGATTGACTCACGAGAGGTTTAGGACTTATGCAGTTACAATCAGCTACCACCTGGCCATTTAGATTTTGACATTGCACAAGCCTGGTTTGAGTACCCAGTCCACAGGTCACACTACATGCACCCCAGGTACCGGTGTACCATGTAAAGTTTGCATCCCCTTCGTCGGTCAATCCATTACAATTATTGTCTTTACCATCGCATACTTCGATGGCACCGGGGTATATTGTATTATCCCCATCATTACAATCACTGTGATTGGATACATAACCCACCGGCTGAATACAGGCAAATGTTGTATCCCGGATATTTCCAAAACCGTCATGATCCAGATCACGATACCAGATCATGGGTGGTTGCGATCCGGTACAGGATTGATGATCGACCGGTTTGAGTTTACAAGAACAATAACTATCTGGGACCACTTGTCCATTTACATCTTTACAGGTTACTGTGCGCGTTTGCACGCCATTGCCACATTCAACGGAGCAAGAACTAAAAGGGCCGGTTACCCACGAATAATCTTCATCGATCAGGCCATCACAGTCATTGTCTTTCTGATCGCATATTTCTGTGGCACCCGGGTGGACTGTACTATCTCCATCATCACAATCAGAATTATTTAGTGAATAACCTAGAGGGGGTGAACTGGCATTTACTGAACATAAGTATACAATAGGCCCCCTGCCATATCCATCACGATCAGAATCAGCATAAAACGGAAATGCTTTGACTGTGAAACAATTATGGCATTGCCAGGTAAATACTTCACCATAAGTTCCCAATCCAAAATAGTCATTATTTAATTGTGCATCTGGAATCTCCACATCATGATATATGATTGCATCATATGTACCCGGTGGTGTATTGGATGTCACTGTTACATTACCGGTTGCCACAAGACTGCTTTGGATAGCAATATTGGTCAGATAGGTTGGGGTTGGAGTTTTTATTTTGAATAATGTAGTGGTCCCCGGTTCAAAACCAAATAATGGAAATGACTGGCCTCCGGATTTAAAAATAGTAAAATTATTAGCAGTCACTGTGACTCCAAAGCTGCTATTAATACAGGCAGAGTCAGGATTAAAACGAAAACCGGTAACCTGAGCCAAACTCAAATTGCCAATAAAAATTAAGAAAAGGAGACTATGTGGTTTTAAGGTAAACTTGCAGAAAATCATTATTTAAAAAAGGATTTTAGGAGATTAAATGTAGAAAAAAATCCTGTGTCATCAGTAAAATTATTTTATGTTTAGAGCCAATTTTAATACATCCATATTGTCTTCCAGGTATCCTTTGTTCTTATTTACAAGTCTGTTGATTTGTATTCCGTTTTCCCTGGATATTACGTCAGGAAACAATGCCATCAATATACCTGCTGAACTTTTGATTTTCTGTCTGACTCTTCTCATGGCATGGAGCATTTTAAAAATAAAATTGATTCCGTTTTTGAAACATCCTATTAGCCTGGTCTTCATTTCTTTTCATATTTGGTCATTGATTTCAACCTTTTTTTCTCAATGGCCGGGTGTTTCGATAAAATATAATTTGGTTTCCTATTCGCATTTTATTTGTTTCTACCTGGGATATTATTATTTTGAAATTAAGTTGAAGCGCAATTTATCCGAATGGTTATATTTCTACTGTATAGGTTTGATTCCTGTCATAGTGTATACATGGCTGCATCACGCAAAATATTTGTTCAGGCTGGATGCCATACCCATCACCCCAAGACCGTTTTATAATGACCATACGTTGTATAGTGCTTGCCTTGCCATGATTTTACCCTTTTCATTTTTACAAAAAACAAACATTTTTAAACATTACAAGGTTGGGTATTGGTTTGGATTAATATTGATCTTTGCCATTACGTTCAGTTTCAGCCGCGCGACCTGGCTAAGTACCATCGCTGCCGCATTTTGCACATGCCTTATTTCTTATACTAAGATTTTGAAAACACTCTTTATTCCATTCATGATGATGGCATTAATTGCAGGAATTGTGTTTATACCCGGTAAAATCATTCATCATAGGATACGACCCAATCCGGATTCAACTCAAGGAATTATCAACGATCCGTCCGCCCGCCTGGCTATAAATGATTCCAAAGGTGTTTCGAATATGGAACGCCTCAACAGGTATAGTTGTGCCATCAGAATGGCCAAAGATCATCCTTGGCTCGGTATTGGCCCGGGCTGTTTTCAATTTGCTTTCGTCCCTTATCAATTACCGGATCAAATGACCAGGATTAGCATTCGGCCTGAGGTGGAATACGATCGGGCGAATAAAAGCAGAGGTCATGGGGGAGGTGCACACTCTGAGGTCTTTCAATCTCTTTCTGAATTAGGATTGCCAGGTATGGTACTATGGCTATCGGTGTTCGTCATCTCGTTTTATTCTTTAATCAAAATGATAAGACGGAAAACAGTTCATTCCTATGCCTTAACACTCGCCATCTTTTTTGCATTGATGACTTATTTTATACATGGCTTTTTTAATAATTTTTTACATAATGAAGAATTGTCGGTTTTATTTTACGCTGTGTTGAGTAAGGTAGTCATCCTGGATCAGTCAAAAGATAAAATAGAGGACCTTTCCATCTGCAATGAATAAATATAGTTAGATGATCGAAATCACCATACCCGTACTCAATGAAGAAAAATCACTTAATTCGCAGATCATTAAACTTCGAGATTGGTTATTCGCCCATGTAGGCACGGCCGAATCGTGGAGCATCATGATCGCGGATAATGGATCTACCGATCAAACCAGGATCCTATCAGAAAAATTATGTCAGCAGTATTCTGATCTAAAGTATATTCGTTTGGATGCAAAAGGAGTAGGCCTTGCTTTACAAACTTCCTGGTTACAATCTTCATCAGAAATCATCGGCTATATGGATCTGGACTTTGCAACTCAACTTGAACATTTGAATGAAGTGATCAAAGCATTGGATCAAGGGTATGACATGGTCTATGCCACCCGGCTGCACCCGAAATCCAATGTTCAGGGAAGAACCATTAAAAGAGAAATGGTGTCCAGATGTTTTAATTTACTTTTGCGATGGTATCTGAAGGTTTCCTTTTCGGACGGTATGTGTGGATTTAAATTTCTTAAACGTGAAAAATTCAAGGCTTTGTACCTGAAGGGTGCCAGAAGTCATGGTTGGTTCTTTAGTACCGAATTATTGATCGTAGCTGAAAAACTAAAATTTAAAATATTTGAATTACCAGTCACCTGGAAAGATTCCAAAGAAAGTCATGTCAACATCATTCCTTTGACGATTCAATATTTAAAAGCCATGTGGAAAATGAAACATACTGATTTCAATAAGGCCTCAGACAAATCTTAAAACCACCCGTGAGAGATTTTGATTTTTTAATTATAGGCGGAGGAATTTTTGGTGCCTTTTCAGCTTTGGTGTTAGCAGAAAAAAAATACACGGTTTGCCTTGTAGAAAAAGAAAAAAAATTACTATCCAAAGCTTCCCGCATCAATCAATGCAGGTTACACAATGGATATCACTACCCAAGAAGTTTTGAAACCGCTCAAATGGCCAGTGAGTATTTTAACCGGTTTGTTACCGATCACCGGGAATTTATAAACAAAGAAATGCATAGCTATTATGCTATCGAAAAGAAATCATTAACGTCAAGTCATCAATTTGAACATTTTTGCAGTGCGATTGGTATTCCTGCTCAACGGATTAAAAATCATTCGTTGTTTGATCATG
>CALMKY010000083.1 GCA_937867195.1 uncultured Saprospiraceae bacterium
CTGCAGATTTGGAAGGGTCCATGATAATAGAAAATCACCATCTTGCAGAAGCGATCAACTATCGAAGCCTTGACCGGGAAGGTTGGGCAGGATAAACATGTTTATTAATGATTAACGGACCTCATCCATATATTCCGAAAGAATGGGAGACAGTATCATGCCCCTTTTGTGGTTCACCTGATTTTGACCAATTCGAACGATTTGGATCCGCATTACAATATACCTATGTTCAATGCAATCATTGTTCTTTGGTATATTCATCACCCAGACCAAAATACGATGCTGATTTTATAGAAGCAGCCTATGGTCAATACTATCAATTCGATGATAACTTACAACTCAATGAAAATACTCAAGTGCCACAATCGTCAGTAGATTTGTTTACAAAAGAATTACAGAACATCACTCAATACGATAAGTCAAAATCAGCCGTACTGGATATAGGTAGTGGTATGGGTACATTTTTGTACTCAGCAATGAAATATTATTCTACTCTGGTGGGTCTTGATATGAGTGTACAGATGGGCGATTGGGTAAAAAAAACACTCGGTATCGACATCATCCCCATCCAATTTGAGAATTATACGACCAGTCAAAAATTTTCACTTATACACATGAGTCATGTCATCGAGCATATACCCAACCCTAATGAATGGCTGGAAAAAGCCAAATCCCTATTGACCGAGGACGGGATATTAGTAATCAATGTGCCCAATAAATATTCATTGGCAGCCCGTTTTCAAAATTTATTAGTTGATCTGAAAATTAAGAGACAGGTTTCGAAAGCCTGGGCTCATGATCCATCTCGAACTCCGGATCATCTTGTCGAGCCTAATACTAAAAGTGTATTGATGTTATTAGAAAGGCATCAATTCAAAGTAATAGATTATTTTAGTTACAGTCGTAAAGATCCAGCCTCGAATCAGTCTTTATTTTCAAGATTATATAATCGTTATTTTCATTTAGGGAGTAACCTCAGTTTTATTTGTAAGAAGTAAAATAACCACGAAAAACTGTCATTGTTTGGATGGATTCTGACGAATGATTTCTTTGAGTGTGTTAAAACTGTAACGGGATGATTAATTCATATTGAATTGATAATGAAGACATCCATTTTGTAATTTCCAAACTCATTGATTTTTAATAACTTTTACTCTGACAGGTGTAAAAAACAAACTAAATTTGCGCACTCATTTTACGACATTAGTTTAAATGGAAAAACAACCGGAATTAAAGCCCATATTTGATGAACAAGGAAATGCTTTGAGCCCTATCCTGCCGGAGGGTGTAAAAAATTTCCTGATTGATATAGATGGGACAATTTGTGATGATGTACCCAATGAACAACCTGAACGTATGCGGATCATCGAACCTTATCCCGACGCACTCGAAATCATCAATAAATGGTACGATCAGGGTCATATCATTTATTATTTTACTTCCCGTACAGAAGAGCATCGTTCTATTACAGAAGAATGGTTGCGCAAGCATGGCTTTAAATATCATGGAATGCTGATGGGCAAACCCCGTGGCGGTAATTATCATTGGATCGATAATCACATCGTTCGCGCGACCCGATTTAAAGGAAAGTTTACCGATTTAATCGTTGAAACCAAGGAAATCGAAGTATTTAAAGATTAATAAGGTGTTGTTGAAGTTGTGTAAATTGGGAAAGTGTTGAAGTGATGGGTCCTCCTAAATATTATTCATCTTTTCAATTCTTGGCATCCTTCCTTGCATTCAAATCCAGTTTCAATTTTTTGGAAGAAATATAAAATAAAATAGCCGCTGCTATTTCTATGACAATGGTGATGGACATAGCCCATCGCAATGATTCAGTCTGTAAACTAGGTCTGAGTCGATCACTGATCGTTCCTACCACCAAAGGTCCAAATCCCAATCCAATAATATTGAGCATAAAAAATAAAATTGCGGAGGTAAGTGCACGCATAGATGCCGGAACCAAACTATGAGAAACAGCAATTGAAGGTCCCAAATACATACTTTGCATCATGACGCAGAGACCTAAAAGCATGAGGCATACCAGCGTGTTTTCAATAAAAAGCCCTCCCAAAGCAAAAATACCTGCGAATACCACACCGATTGACGGAATGATTAAATACCATCTTTGATCATTTTTTCCAAAACGATCCGTAAGGTATCCTCCTGCAAATGTGCCGACACCACCGCCTACTCCGAATAATAATCCCAGAGACAATCCTATATCAGCTCCTTTCATATGATGAAGTCTTGCCAGGAATGAAGGCACCCAATTGGTAATTCCATAAATGCTAAAAGTATGCAATGAGCAAGCAATGCCAAGGATTAAGAAAGTATGGGTTGAAAACAGATACCGGATGACTTCTATCAAACCGGGTTGTTCAAAAAAGGTATTGTCCGGATCGGTAGCTCCTCTTGCCGGCTCCTTGACTATTAAATAAAATAGCAAGGAAAAAACAATTCCGGGTACGCCCAATGCAATGAAAGCAACCCTCCACCCAAGTTGTTGATTTAAATAACCTCCCATTAAAAAACCTATCAAAATGCCAAAATAAATACCACTGGAATAAATTGATAACGCCGTAGATCTTTTATCCGGAGGAAAATAATCAGAAATCATTGCATGTGCCGGCGGACTACCCCCTGCCTCACCAATTCCAACACCCATACGAGCTAAGAATAATTGCAGATAAGTATTTACTCTGCCGGATATAGCGGTCATGATACTCCAAAGCCCCAAGGATACAGTAATAATATTCCTTCGATTGGATTTATCAGCCAATCTTGCAATGGGCAGACCTATGCTCACATAAAATATAGCAAAAGTAAATCCTGATAACATACCCAACTGCGTATCGCTAAGATGTAAATCCTTTTTGATTGCCTCTTGCAGTATGACGAGTAATTGTCGGTCAATAAAATTAAAAACGTAGACCAGGGTAAGCATGACCAGTACAATGTATCGATAGGTGTTTTTATGCATACGTTTTATAAGGTAGTACCTCCATCAGCCACCAGGATGGCTCCGGTAGTATAACTCGATGCATCACATGCAAGATACAGAGCCAGGCTTGCAATCTCCGCGGGAGTTCCCGCACGAGGGATGGCTATATTTTTTGTTATTTTTTTAAATATGTCTTCATTTTCCCAAAGAACTCTTGAAAATTTTGTTTTGATGATACCGGGGCAAATGGCGTTGACATTGATGCCCAGGCGCCCCCATTCGACCGCCATGGCGCGCGTCATGTGGATGATCGCGGCCTTGGACATGCAGTAGACCGACAGCTGTGACAGCGCGCGCATGCCCGCCACCGAGGCGATGTTGATGATGCGCCCCGGCGTCTTCTTGGCGGCCATCACGTGCGCCACCTGCTGGGCGACGAAGAACGCGCCCTTGGCATTGGTGCCCATCACGTAGTCGAAGTCCTCCTCGCTCACCTCGAGCACCCGCCCCTGCACCGATACGCCCGAGTTGTTGACCAGGATATCGATGCGCCCGAGGTCGGCCTCGACCTGGCCGACGCACGCACGGATGGAC
>CALMKY010000084.1 GCA_937867195.1 uncultured Saprospiraceae bacterium
TTTATAAGCTATGGTTACAAAATTATTATTCAGTATTGAAAAATTATAATTCTATAAAATGGAGAATACAACTATGAATATACTGATGCAATTGTATACGTAAAGATAGATTACCTCCTTTTATCCAACCTCCATCCGAGCCTCAGACTTCCATGCAGGCCCGAATAAATATTCAGGTCCTCTGCAGTACTGCTGTTAAAATAGTTTGACCAATTAATGTGCTGACCGATCTGATATTGTACAGTGGGTGACAGCGTCAGTAAATCTGAAATCCCCAGATCAAAGCCAATTCCAAATCTTGCAAAACCAATGGCCTGATGTATAACTTTTTGGGCTATATTATTTGAAAGCCTGCTCAATGCCAGACCTGGTCCAAATGAAATATAGAATCCTTTTTTAAAAAACTGTCCTTGCTTAGAAAATGTAGGACACATGCAATCATTTGCAAAATCAAAAGGATAATAATTGATACCCTGATATAATTCTAAGACCGTCCAGGTTAGGTTGGATGAAGCCGCATTGTCCGGCTCCAGAGTATGGCGATTCAATTGATAGCCGATACTAGGTAAAAACTCCAACCGGTATTTTTTCAATCTAAACCAATAATCGGCTCCGACACCGGCAATAAAAGGGAATAGTCTCTGATGGGTGCTGGTCTCATTAATCCGGTTTTGTGGCCAGGTGTTCATTATTTTTAAGCCAAACTGTGCCTGTAAGGGAAAAGATATAAAAACTAAATACACAAGAAATAGGTAGCGCATTGGATCGAAGGTAAAACGAAGATAGGAGGAAAAATAGTATTTCGTCTATAGTGGGTTGAATACCCGGCTTATACTTCGTAAAATTAATTACAATATGGTTGAATGATTTGTATTGTGAAATATCCTACGCGATGATCGGCATATGGCAGCCAGCTGATCTATCTGTTTTAAACATCATGGATTAGGCCTAACTTTGTGGTTTTTATTATTTTACCGTGCGATCTAAAGGAACCATAAACAATAAAGTACACGTCATTACATTGGGCTGTAGTAAAAACACCGTGGACAGTGAAAATATCATTACCCAATTGAAGCACAATCATTTCGAAGTTCAACACGATGCCTCTAAACACGATGCGAATATTGTGATCATCAATACTTGCGGATTCATTGATATGGCAAAGAAAGAATCCATCGACACGATCCTCGAGCTCGCGCCCGAGGTGTTCGACTTC
>CALMKY010000085.1 GCA_937867195.1 uncultured Saprospiraceae bacterium
AGAAATACACCTATGTGAAGGTCAATGAAAACGGTGAAAGTTTCTGGATCGCCGTGCCCAAAACGGCGGTTGAAATCGGCGCAACCTATTATTACCAGGGCGGCCTGATGAAAAAGAACTTCGCGAGCAAAGAATACAACAAGGTTTTTGAGACGCTTTACCTGGTTTCTGGCATATCAAAACAACCTGTGGGCGGCTCCGGTTCTGCCGTCGATCAGGCACTTTCCCAAACGCAAAGTGCCGAAGCCGTTGAACCTCCAAAGGATGTAAAACGGGCTGCAGGAGCGGTTAAAATTTCCGAACTGATCGGTAACCTGAGCAAGTATGACGGCAAAACGATCAAGGTGACCGGTAAAGTGGTGAAAATCAACCCGATGATCATGGGCAGAAACTGGATACACGTTCAGGATGGCTCTGCCAATAACTTCGACCTCACTATAACCACAAACGACAATATTCAACTGGGCGACATTGTTACAATGGAAGGAACCATAGCCCTGAACAAGGATTTCGGCGCCGGGTATAAATACAATGTGATTATGGAAGGGGCTACCGCAGTCAAGTAGTAGGCGCACCACTTCCCAATTGACACCACGACGAGCACGAAGAAACACAACGTAATTAAAATTTTTCGTCGTGTTTCTCCGTGCTCGTCGTGGTGTTTTTTATTACAAATTACTGCGTCTTCAAATACCACCTGTGCCGCCACAATGCCAGGAGACTTATGATAACCAACGTGATCACCGAGTAATATATAAAGGGAGGCACCGGCACCGGATCGCCCGCAGCATAAGAGTGCAGACCCGACAGATAGTAATTCACCCCGAAATAAGTCATCATGACGGACGCCCATCCGAACAAAGTAGCCACATTAAAGGCATAAAAGCCCCGCAAACCGGGAATAAACCGCATATGCAAAATAAATGAATAGACTAGAATAGTCACAAGCGCCCAGGTTTCCTTCGCATCCCAGCCCCAGTATCTTCCCCAGGATTCATTGGCCCAAACACCGCCGAGATATGTGCCGATACTGATCATGACAAGTCCGCCAATCAGCGTCATTTCACTGACATAGCTCAGTTCCTTGATCATACGGTACACGTTATCTTTATTCTTTTCATTGGCAAAAATCATAAACAGCAGGTTCAGAACACCGATGATCGACCCCAGCACGAGGAAACCATAGCTTCCGGCTTCCATCGATACGTGAATGGTCAGCCAGTATGATTTTAAAACCGGCACCAGCGGGGTAATTTCAGGATCAAGCCAGCTCATTGCTGCCACCATGAGTATCGTCGCGGATAAAACCGAAGTGGCAGCGAGACCGCCCATTGATTTTCTGGAAAATACGAGGCCGGCAAGCAATGTCGTCCAGCCAATGTAGATCATGGACTCATATCCATTGCTCCAGGGTGCCCGGCCCGAGACATACCATCTGACACCTAAACCAATCGTATGAAATAAAAACACCAAATAGACTCCCGACTTCAAAATGACAATTGGCCATTTGAGTCTATTGGTACTATTAAAAATCGAAATGAAAAACAAAATCAATAATCCCAAACCCAGCAGGGCATACCATCCTACCGCTTTCGAGAATATATTTAGCTTATTGAGGAATATTTCACCTTTTACTTTACTCGGGCTCAATAAAATGGATTGTCCGTTTTGGGATTGATACGTTTGTATAGCTTTGATTTTTTGTAATGCTTCATTCCAATCGACGTGCTCTACCCCATTCCGAAGGCTAAGGATTAACGGCGAATAAAATTCATTCCCTACTAAAGAAGATTTACTGTTGGTTTCGTTGGTATGAGGATCGTTCGGCGAAATCCATGTATTGTTTTTATCACCCGGTACAGGAAACCATTGCATGAGTCGACCACTAAAAATCAAATTACAGATATTTACTTTTTCATCTAATTTTATTAAATCTTTATCATAGGTCGTCCTGTCTTTGGGATCGCGGTTATAAGCTTCGGTAACCTCTTTTTCCAATACATAATTTGGATTGAAAAAACGATTGTAGGTTACCATTCGATCAGAAGTATTTAATATTTTTTTTAGTTGAGCATGGTTCGCAATTTTGATGAGAGGTATATCCGCATAAGTTTCAGGAAATGCTATCATGCCAAGGACGATTTGATCTGCATTCAAACCATCAAATGATTCTGTCCGGGACAAC
>CALMKY010000086.1 GCA_937867195.1 uncultured Saprospiraceae bacterium
ATAGATTATTTCTAAACAAAGGAAATCTGCAATTTGAAGATAATACGGAGACCGCTTTTGCTTCTGATCAGAATAAAGCAGCATGGCATACCGGTGTGACCGTCGTGGATATCAACCAGGATGGATGGCAGGATCTCTATGTTTCGGTATCCAATAATATCGATCACCCTGAATTAAGAAGGAATAAACTATTTATCAATAATGGTCTTAAAAATGGACAAATCACTTTTTCTGATAAAGCACACGAATATGGTTTGGATATAGATGCTTTTACAACTCAAGCGGTATTCTTTGATTACGATCGGGACGGAGACCTGGATTGTTATATACTGAATCATAATGTAAGGGACTTTAAAAAATTTGATGTAGAAGCGATCCGGTTTATGCGTGATTCCCTGGCAGGGCATAAACTGATGCAGAACCATCATGGACATTTTGAAGATGTATCAGTCAAAGCCGGGATCAAACAAAGTCCGATCGATTTTGGACTGGGGGTCCATGTAGCCGATTTTAATCAGGATGGATGGCCGGACATATATGTATCGATCGATTATGTAGAAGAAGATTTTCTTTATATCAATCATCGTGACGGGACCTTTACCGATGAAATAAAAAATCGGACCAACCACATCTCCTATTTTTCGATGGGTAATGATGTCGCCGATATCAATAATGATTTATTGCCTGATATCATTACCACCGACATGCTTCCGGAAGATAATAAGCGACAAAAGCTATTGTTTGGGCCCGATAAATACGAAGCCTATCTCGATATGTTGCGTAATAAAATACAACCCTCTTACATGCGCAATATGTTGCAGTTAAACAATGGTGACGGTACTTTCTCTGAAATTGGTCAACTGGCAGGCATTTCCAACACCGATTGGACATGGAGTGCTCTGGCTGCTGATTTTGATAACGACGGCTACCGCGATTTGTTTTTTAGTAACGGATACTTACGTGATTATACCAATATGGATTTTATGAAGTATTATGCCAATGCTTCGATCCAATCCGGTACTGCGGTCATGGAAATGGTGCAACACATGCCATCCACCAAGACACCGAATTACATTTTTAAAAACAATGGAGATCTTACATTCTCCAATAAAAAAAATGAATGGATCGCAGAAGAACCCATTATATCCAATGGTGCGGTGGCCGTTGATCTCGATCGGGATGGTGATCTTGAATTGATCACAAATAATTTAAATGAACCTGTTTCAGTTTATCAAAACCTTTCATCGGAAGTCAGGTCGGCACAGTATATTCAAATTCATCTGGATGATAAATATAAATACGGTGCCAAAGTAGAACTGTTCGCAGGCGATCTGAAAGAATACACTGATTATAATCCTACCCATGGATACCAAAGCAGCAATATGTCTGACGTTCATTTTGGATTGAATCATATATCACGGATAGATAGTGTGGTGGTGATTTGGCCTGACGACACTTACCAGGTAGAAAAGAATTTAAGAATTAATCAATCCAATACCATCCTAAAGAAAGAAAATCTTGCCAAGTATGCCCACCTGGATTCTGCTCCCTTATTCAGCGCTGAACCATTTCCCTATCAACACCTTCAAAGAACGCATAATGATTTTGCCAGGCAGATATTATTACCGCAAATGTGCTCCTACATCGGTCCTCGAATTACCCAAGGA
>CALMKY010000087.1 GCA_937867195.1 uncultured Saprospiraceae bacterium
ATACCACGAAATACAAAGTGTTGATGCCTGCTACAATGGAATCGCTGGATGATGCTGCTAAATCAAAATATGCTGACAGGAATGCATATGAAATTACCTTCAGTAATAAAGGAGGTCTGGTCATGCCTATTATTTTACAATGGAACTACAAAGACGGTACCAGTGAAATCGAGCGCATACCTGCACAAATCTGGCGTAAAAATGAAAACAAAGTCGTAAAGACCTTTGTAAAGACGAAAGAAGTAGCCTCTGTTAAACTGGATCCATTCAAAGAAACAGGCGATGTAGATGAAAGTAATAATTCATATGGAGATACGAAACCAATTCCTGAGCCGACCAGATTTAAAGTGTTTAAGCAAAAACAAAATATAACTCCTGCACCCGGTGTCAATCCAATGCAGAAAGCGGCAGAAAAAGCAAAATCGTAGGAAGATTTACGAATTGCGAATTATGAATGGAAGATGTATAACTTTATTAAATTCCAAAATTATATGTCTTCCAATTGTAGTTCGTGATTTAAAATTTGATTGTCTTACCTGACTTTGCAGATTTTACGGCTGCATCCAAAATAGCCATTGCCTTCATATTAACATCAAGTGAACCAAGGGATCCTTTTGGGTCTATTTTGCCGTTGATGACATTGATCAGATATATAAAAGAATCATGGTATGGGCTGTTCAGCGGTTGTAACGTTACCGTTTGTTCTTTGCTGGTATTCCGATCGCCGATTCTGGTTATCATTTCAAGGCTTTTGTTGACGATCAGTTGCCCTTTGGTGCCATAAATCTCCGTGTCTTTACGATCATAGGACCAACACCACGAAGCATGGAATATACCTTGTGCTTTGGGGTATTGAACAATAATGGTGGCATCATCATCTACCTTTGGATACGTGTCAGGTTTATTGGTTTGCGCAACAGCGGTAACAGAAATTGGTTTTACATCTTTCATCAACCATGCCATGATATCAGCACCGTAACAGCCAAAATCCATGATAGCGCCCCCTCCATTTTTTACAGGATCTGTCAACCAGGATAGAAAGTCATTAGAACAATTTATTTCTTTGGGGCCATGATGTCCATCGTAAATAATGACTTTGGCAATGTCGCCGATCTGTCCTTGGTTGATTAAGTCGTATGCTGTATGATGGCCTGGATACCAGGTGGTTTCGTAATTGGTAATCAAATGGATATTGTTCATTTTAGCCAGCGATTCCATTTTTTTAGCATCGGCGAAGTTGACGGCGAGCGGTTTTTCTACCATGACATGGATATGTTTTGGAGCGCAGGTCTGCACGGTCTGCAGATGTTCGATGGTACTACGAAAATCACAGACAGCTTGAGGATTGGTTTTAGTTATTAGTTCGTCGAGTGACGGATACCACAGATCAGCAGGAAGATTGAATTGCTTGAGCCTGCGCATGGCCAGTTCTTTATTGGGTTCAGCAAAACCTACCAGCAGCATTCCCTCCCTTTTGATATTTTGCAATATGCCATTCACATGATCGTGTGTCATGCCTGCGATACCAACCCTGACCTGTGAATTAGATAAAGAATACATCATCAGAAGTAAAAGAATCATCAAAAATTTATTCATAAAATGAGATTTAATTTTTAAATACGAATTCAGTAAATGGAACGGATATACGATTCATCCGGGGTATTGAATGTTTTCCTCGACTGGATATAATGACCTGTTGATTTGGAGAGAATAAACTGAAAGCACAGGATTCGCAGAAGGAATGAATGGCTTCTGAATCCGTTGCAAATTCAATGTGCCCGAATCGTGGTATTTGAGTCTTTGTTTTAATCTGATGATATCCAAAAAGCTCCGACGGTGAATGACCTTTGTAGACGGTCTGGATTTGAGAAAAGGCAATGATATTGAATACAAAGAAAAACAAGAGGAATCTAAATCTCACTTTACTTAATTAGGTAAAGTAAGATATTGATTTTACCAGATCTTAATTCTATCTTCTTGTTTTTTCCACATTTTATTGTTCTCCGTCAGACCATAAGCTTGGTAAAATGGGGTAAAATTAGACAATGGTCCCGCGACCCTGAATTCTGAGGGAGAGTGTACATCCGTCAAAACTAATTGTCTTGAAAATTCATCTCTCATTTTGATGCGCCATATTTGTGCAAATGAATGGAAAAAGCGTTGGTCCGGGCTAAGTCCGTCAATTTTTTTATCTGATTTACTTTGGTCGGTTAATTTAAACGCATCGTAGGCTATAGCCATGCCGCCGATATCCGCGATATTTTCGCCCAGTGTCAGTTCACCATTGACGTGAAGGGTGTCGACGGGAACGTACATTGAATATTGCGCAACAATTTTTTTAGTAATCTCGTTGAATTTGTCAGCATCCTCTTTTGCCCACCAATCTGTGAGGTTTCCATCTTTATCATATTGCCTTCCCTGATCATCAAATCCATGGGTCAATTCATGACCAATGACTGCACCGATACCTCCATAATTGACTGCATCATCTGCTCTAGCATCAAAAAATGGCGGTTGTAAGATACCCGCTGGGAATACGATCTGATTTTTGGTAGGGTAGTAACCTGCATTCACGGTCGACGGAGTCATGTCCCATTCTGCTTTATCAACCGGTTTGCCGACTTTATGGATTGCACGATAAAATTCGTAGCGACTGGTATTGATTCTATTTTGAAAATAATTGTCTTTTAAGATGACCAGAGAATCATATGAACGCCATATATCCGGGAATCCAATTTTACGGCCAATGGTATGCAGTTTTTCCAATGCTTTTGATTTGGTGCTTTCACTCATCCAATCCAGTGACTTGATGTGGGTTTCATAGGATTTAATTAAGTTATCGATGAGTGTATTCATTCTGTCTTTCGCAGATTGATCAAAATATTTTCTTACATACAACTGTCCTGCGAGTTCACCCAAGCGGGAATCAATGACTCCGGTTGCATATTTCCATCGAGGGGATGGTTGAGACCTGCCACTTAATTTTTTTTGAAAGAATTCAAACCCGGCGTTCGCAAATGCCTTAGTCAATGAATTATAACTGTTATTGATGGTGGATGCTTTTAAATAAGGTTTCCATTGATCGATTGGGGTAGACTTTAATAATTTATCAAGAGAAGCAAAGAAGGAAGGTTGGCCAATGACGACTGAATCTGTATTCAATTTTAACCCTTTTAATATCTTGGACCATTCCAGACCAGGACTCATTTTATTTAACTGGCTTAATCCCATTTTGTTGTAATTTCTTGCAGGATCCCTGAGCTGTACATTTGTGAAATGACCTCTCGCGATATTGGTCTCCAAGGTAAATACGGTATTGGCATCCCGGGATGCCTGTACACTGTCGACGCCGATCAATGAGAATATTTTCTTCAGATAGTTTTTATAAGCATCCTGAATGGATTTTGTTTCCGGATCTGATCTGAAATAGTAATCTCTTTCCGGAAGGCCGATTCCGGCTTGTCCAAACTGTGCAATATTCATTGACGCATTCTTTTCATCTTCGCCGACACCAAAACCAATAAGCAAATCATTACCGTCAATGTTTTGATCACATATAAACTGAAGCATTTCTTTGGATGATTTGAGGTTATCGATTTGGTCGAAAGTAGCTTTTAGAGGTGTCCAACCCTTTGACTCAATGGCATTGGTATCCATGATCGATGTAAGTAAATCTCCAACCATTTGTTCAGGGCTCCCTTTAGGTGCATTGGGGATAGCTGCCGCCGTTTTACTGATAGAATACAGATCTTCAAGACTTTTATTGTTTAAGTCAAAAAAGGATCCTACTCCGATTTCAGTCCCCGGAATTTCCGTCTTATCATACCATTTTTGATTAATGTATTTAAAGAAATTATCTCCCGGAGGAATCGTCGTATCGATGTTTTGTACATCGAGGAAACTGTTCTGCGGCTGTTTATTCTTTTGGTTGGATTGGTTTTCAATGTTTTTACATGAAAAACACAAGACGATCGTGAGGATCAACAGAGAATACTTTATCATAAGGTTAGTAAGTGCCACTGGGTTTGGTGTAAATGAATCAAATAAATTAATTAGAAGTCGTCAAAGGCCTGGACGTGATCCATTTGTGCATCATATCGGCTGTCATTTCAAGATAGTGATCCCGTTTATAAAATGTAGTGACCCGATTGTTGCGATCGATTTTAATTTTGTCATTCTGGTCACCATCAAAAATGCCATATACGTCGAGATCGTTTTCGAGGCGCATGACTTTTCGATTAAAGGATGTTTTATCTCGAATATTTTTGAGCTCTGCTTTATACAATTCTTCAGATAATGATTTTGGTTGTTCGTTTAGGGAAGCAAGCCATTTGGCATTTTCATCAAATCGGGCGAAGGATTGAGCAGTGTCTATTTTCTCTGTTAGATATTTTTGCATCATCGGTACATCGATCGGATTGTTCCAATAGTTAAACTGGAGTTTACCGAGTTCATCCCATGGCAATGCTGTGGGTTCATCTTTTTCTTTTACTTTATTTGATTCATAATAACCATTTAGTCGTACATCCGGCTGGACACCTTTTAATTGTACGGAGGCACCATTGATGCGGTAATACTTTTGCATGGTGATATGAGCCGTACCCAGGTCAATCGTGCCGGTTATATCTTTATTCAGATTGTATGGTCTTTGCACGGTACCCTTGCCATAGGTCCCGGATCCTACGATCATTCCACGTTTATAATCCTGGATGGCGGCAGCGAATATTTCGGAAGCTGATGCACTGAATTCGTTCACCATGACCATCAGCGGACCATCGTAAACGGTTTTTGAGTCCCGATCAAAGTATACACCTGGTCTACCCGTCTTGCCTTTTACTTGTACCACAGGTCCTTCAGGAATAAATAAACCCACCATATCAATCACTTCCTGCAGCGATCCACCTCCATTACTTCGTAAGTCCATGATGACACCATCGACATTATTTGATTTCAGTCTTTCCAGTTCGGCGGATACATCGGCACTGCAACTACGGCCTGTAGGATCTCCAAATGAGGTATAAAACTTTGGAAGGTTAATGATTCCGAATTTTTTATTTTTATAATTGAGGATATTGCTACGGGCAAAAGTTTCTTCAATTTTCAATTCGGCTCTTTGGAGTTTTACAACGTGGATCGAGCCATCTGCTCTTTTGAGTGTCAGCGTAACGATGGTTTTATCATCACCTCTGATCAATTTAATACCTTCATTAATAGAATATCCTGCTACATCTACCGGCTTATCATCACCCTGGGCAACTTTGAGTAT
>CALMKY010000088.1 GCA_937867195.1 uncultured Saprospiraceae bacterium
AAAAATTACCGGATTGTCCAAAGAAGACATTACTTTCCTAAATACTTCGTATCGTAAAGACTTTATCCCAAATAATAAAGTAGGTTATACATTATTATTGCCTCTTCGGGTCGCACCGTTAATGGATGCCTATTTGAATAAATTAGAGAAACCTGCAAAATCTGAACATCAGCCGCAGATCATTCTTGACAGTACTGCGATGGATGGTACGTATTACGATCACGTAGTCTATGAAGCTCAGCCCGGTGAAAAACTCAATGAAATTGCAGAATTATTTAATGTAGATAAATACAATATCCGCCATTGGAACAATATGAGTTCAGATGACTTGTCAGCAAATAAATCTCTGCTGATACATTATCTTAGAAATGAAAATAAGATCCTGGTGAATAATAACAACGGCAGTATCCGAAAATTTGCAAAACGCAATAAAGTAAATGCCGCTAAAATGCAAAACCACATTTTCAATATCGCATCGGTAGAATTGAAAAAATTGCCTGCTTTCGTCACAAAATCCTGGGTCATGAGTACCAATCCATACGAAAACCTGGATACCGAGGACCATTACAGACTGCGTCGGGGAGAGAGCTTACAGGATGCCTTACGTAAAAATCCTTCTCTCGAACCGGAAGAAGCGAAATCACAAATGATGCCTACTCAATTAAATGGTATCGGCATTGTAATTCCTGTGATTAAAAAATCTTAAAAATTTACGGCTTAACGTTCTTTTAACGAAAGGCATGCCTCTCGTTAAAACGCATTAAATTTTATCATAATATCTGCGATTTACAACGTATTAACAGTTGTTTTAATATGTTTTAACGTTTATCCAATGCGCACTGAATCAATAAGTTAGATTATTAATTGACAAGTATTACCAATCGATTAACAGACATTGGCACAAAGTTGGCACCCATGCATCAAACCAATAAGTGATAATCCAAAATTATCAAACCTGAATTTTAAATTATTAGTGTAATGAATCTGAGAGTGAAAAACAACGTAATGATCCTACTGTACCTTTATGCATTACCCGCATTAGCTGTAGAAAACGGCCGCATGATGTCTTATATCGAACAATATAAGTATCTGGCAATACAGGAAATGCATCGTTCCCAAATACCAGCCAGTATTAAACTTGCACAAGCTATTCTCGAATCCCAAGCCGGTACTTCCTTGTTGGCGACCAAGGCCAATAATCACTTTGGTATCAAATGTGGCGATTCGTGGTCAGGCAATACATACTATCTCAAAGATGATGATTATGATCGCAACGGCAATCACATCCAATCGTGTTTTAGAATGTACGAGGATGCCTCCCAAAGCTTTATGGCTCACAGTGATTTTATTTCTGGAAGAGGAAGAGTAAACAATCGATATGCTGTACTTTTTTCATTGGCGAAGGATAATTACAAAGGATGGGCTGAAGGATTGCAAAAGCTGGGCTATGCAACTCACCCATTGTATGCAAAAAGATTGATCAATATCATCGAGGATTACCAATTGTATACCCTGGATGAGAAAGAATTAACACCTGCACCCATTGTGCCCGCAGGTTTCTTCCTTGAGAAAACGACCTCTCCTTTTACGAAAGTTAACGGACTTAAAAGCGTCTTTGTTAACTATGCCGTGAGTCCAGCTGAAATAGCCGTTGATTTTGGAATACCCGTAGACCAAATCATGAAATACAATGAATTTCTTAAAGATGAAAATGATGCCATCAAAACCCCTATGAACATCTACCTTGAAAAAAAGAAACGTAAAAACAAAGACGCACCTGAATATCATGTGATGGGTCAAGGCCAGACCATCGAATCCATCTCACAGATGTATGGCATTCAGACGAAAGCGTTATATAGAAGAAATAGATTGGAAGTCGGGAGCCAGCCAGCGGTTGGCTCCAGAATCTTCCTGAAACAAAAAGTAAAATTTGCTCCTCCTTTAGCTAAACTCATTGCAGTAGAATCCGCATCCAATGAAGTAGAAACGCCCTTTGCTCCCAACACACCCATTGAACCCAATGATCACATTAAAACAACCCAATCGGTAAGAACTCCTCTTGAACAGAATTTGGAATCCATCAAAAAACAAGATCAACCTATGACTGAACCTCAATTTTACACTGTGTCAGAAAAAGAAACGCTCTTCAGTATTGCCAGAAAATTTAATACCACCGTATCAGAATTAAAAGCACTTAACCAACTGACACAGGATGCCATCAAAATAGGACAAGAATTAAGAGTCAAATAAATCGGCTATCTTTAAAGAATCACTACTTAAAAAGTTCTGATTAACCAAGACAACCAAGTAGTTTAAAACCAACCGAAAGCCTCCGCCCCCAGCGAAGGCTTTTTTATTTATCCTCATTGAATAAAGCTATTTTTGCACCTCTTTAAACCAATCATAAAGAATGATACTTTCGGATCAAAAAATATTGGAAGCTATAGAGCAAAAATTAATTATCATAGAGCCTTTCGACCCATCCTGCTTAGGTACGAACAGTTACGATGTCCATTTAGGGAAATTCATTTCAGTATACAACGATCGGGAATTGGATGCCAAAAGGCATAATAAAGTTTCTGAATTTGAAATCGGGCCGGAAGGATTTGTAATGCAACCCGGGACCTTGTATCTCGGCGTGACCATGGAATATACTGAGACTCATCATGCCGTCCCGTTTCTCGAAGGTAAATCCTCGATTGGCCGCCTCGGTATTGATATCCACGCCACTGCTGGTAAAGGCGATGTAGGGTTTTGCAATTATTGGACTTTAGAGCTTTCTTGCGTTCAACCTGTCCGCATTTATGCCGGAATGCCGATCGGTCAACTCATCTATTTTGCGGTCGATGGGAATATCAGCCGGTTGTATAACAAGAAAACAGATGCTAAATACAATACGGCCAGTCCTAAACCCATGGAGTCCATGATGTGGAAGAATAAATTTTAATCAGGTGATACGAAATTAAAATTTTTGTTTCCAGGCTGATATTCCTCCCAGAACATTTCTTACATTGGTATAACCTATCTGATTGAGGATTTGCTTTGCCATGCCACTGCGATTACCTGTCCGGCAGTATACCACGATTTCCTGCGCTTTGTGATCGCCTAATTCATCGGTACGACCCATTAAATCACCCAAAGGAATGAGTTTTGCTCCCAGGTTAAATTCTTCGTATTCATAAGGCTCTCTTACATCGATAAATAAAAAATCTTTTTGCTGATCGAGCAATTCTTTCAATTGTTCTACATCTATATCTTCATTGATTTTCATTGACAATCCGCCGGTTTTTTTGAATTAAGGTAAATATGTACAGTATCACCACTCTTGATTGAATAGTCTGCATCAAATAAAGGTTCCTGGTGGGTAACGTAGCTTTCGTTTTTATTATTGAGTACATCTTCTTCGATTTCATCGACCACCAGTCCAAGACTATTTAATAGAAAGGCAGCCGCAGTATAATTCATGCACACGACATTGGGTAAACTGATGTCAGCTCCCGTATCTTTTGATAAAATCATTCCCAGTGTTCCGCCTTTCGGAATGCTGTAATCCAGCCTTTCAATTTTATTATTTAACAAAGTATCGCCCTGATAAATAACCCCCATAATGTAATTGACCGGTCCGGCATCGTAAATGTATCCTGCAATCATCGTAGTAATATCAAAGCCTTTTTTTAATTCAGCACTTTTGGATTCATAGCTCTGACCATACAATTTTGGTAATGCAGAGAGTGGTATCAGGTCGGCCGTGTGCTTGGTAACCACCAGGTACACTTTGCGATCTTCTTTCACATGTGAGCCGGGCAATGGATTTTGCTGCAAAATGATCGAACCAGGCTGATCCACTTTAAAAACAGAGTCAATTTTAACCAACTCAAAATCATGCTTTGAAGCAATTCGATTGGCTTCTTCAAAATTTTTTCCGATAAAATCCGGTAATTCGATGCTTTGACCATGCCGGGTGTAACATTTAAGCCACCAGGATGTGATCATGAGTAGAGAAATCAGGAATAACAACATGGCGAAAACATTCCGCCATACGAATGGGTCTTTGTAAACAGGAAGCTTATTTTCCACGACGACAATTAATCGCACAAATGTAACAAAAATAACCCGGTAACTTTATGGATAAAACAGGTCTACAGCAATGGGATTTTTATTCGATTCGAATCAGTTTTTTTACGGTTATTCCCCAGGATGGATCACTTAAATAGACAAAATAAACTCCAGGCGCAAATACAGAATCTATCCTGAGTATTGAATTGGCTTTTACATTCACCCTGACCATACTGATTCCGGAACTATTGTATATCATCCCATGCAAATGGTGAGCAGAAGTATTTTGAATATTCAAATGGGATGAAAAAGGATTGGGGTAGATCGTGACAGATTGGTCTGGCCTAGGGTTAACTGTGGCGACCGTGCTGTCATTCAATACTTTTACATTGAATGTCTTAATTCCAGACCAATTATTTTTTTCATCTGATACGACTAAATTTATTTTTTCTATGGTGTCCACTCTTACTTCTTTTGCCCGGTAGCGGATTTTATTGTTATTGATATCAGATTGAAGAAAACTGCCACCTGCTTTCATTGTGTCGGTTTTGTTTATGATAAAATAGCCAAGGCTCGGGGTATTCAATAATGTATACTTTAATAAATCAGGACCTGAATCCAAATCTGTCGCGGATAATATATTTTTGGTAATATTTTCTGAGGTCAACTCAAGAACCGTCAGGACATTATTTGTTACAAGATTTGGTGAGGGAGCATTCACTGCTCCGCACAATTGAATGGACCAATTGTCTAAGCTTCCTCCGGACCCGGAATTCGTATCGAATACAGTTAATTTCCAAACACCATTTGAATTTGATTTGGTCAGATTTTGAAAGGATGTCTGAGGTCTATGCGATTTATTGTCGGTCAATGGGCATGTGAGTTCTATCGGGGCCTGATCGCTGAGAGCCAAATTAAAATTACTGAGGTTGTTACAAAGTTTTGACCACAAAACAATAGAATCTCCATTCGGTGCATGTAAGTAAAATTGAAGATCTCCTATAAACTCATGGGTGCCGCTCAAGGCAGGTATTGAAATCTGTGATAAAATGATTTGATCCGTGACGTTTATATTAGAAAATATTTTCGGAGTACCCGTTGCTGAAATAAGTTTAGGCAAATCCACCGGTGAATATACTTTACAATCCAGGGCTTGGGTGTGAAATACATTGATTGGGATTTCAAATGCCGTGCAACCATTCAGTGGTTTGATTCTCCAATAATAAATCTGATTTTGCATCAAGGTGCTGTCAATTGTCAGACCGGTGTCCACTTGAGTAATATTTTTTGAATCAATTACTTTCTTAAAATCAGCTGTCCCGGATAGTTCAAAAATAAAATCTGCATCTGAGAATATTTTTTCCCATTTAAAAACAGGAGTGGTGGATACTTGATCCTGGCCGTTGAAAGGAGTAATGGCCCTAATATTTCCTGACAGGACTTTGGCAATGATCAAAACCGGAATGGTGTCTTTTGTCCTTTGGTTGATCGCTTGAATCGTAATCGTTGATTCGGATAATGGGAAGGAAGCGATCGCGGATAAGGTGGCAAAAACAGAATCCTGCATTCCTATTTTATTTTTTGAAAAACGGAAGGTCATCCCATCCGGCACATGGACGGCAGATATTATCAAGGTATCATTATTGGACGCAATGGACGAAAATAATTTTAATGACTGGGAATTCCCGGCACATACAGAGACAGAGTTTGGGTAGACTGCAACGGAAGGCGATGAAGGAAGACCGCTCACCACTCGCAAGGTGGTGTCATTGATATCAAAGAATATATTATCCGATGCTTTTATTTTGATTCTGCCCGCGTTGGTTATGTTTTGAGGTATTTTAATGTATTCACTGCCGTCGTTTTCCACATGACGGGCAATGACTTTATTAAAACTGGCAACTACACTGTCAGACCAATAGACATCAACCGTACGACAATTGACCGGCGATTTATTCGTACCCGCGACATCCCAGGTCAATAATTTATAATCATTCGCAAACAAAATATTTTCTCTATAAAAATTAGTAATTTTAAATGGACCGGCAGTATTGGATACCTGATAAGAAGCATCTGCCCAATTCGTGCCCCCCGCGTTAGGATCCAGGTCTCGGGCCGTAATTCTAAAATTAAGTGGCCTGGAAATGGAAGGCAAAATTTCATTGATACTATTCTTGTTATTCAATAATAGTCCCAAAGACGGTAAGATTCTGACGCTGTCTTCACTTGGCGGGAATGACCTGAACAAAGGGGCTGTCCCTTGAGGGGAACCCAGCAAACTCTTTATTCCCAAATCTTGTTCTTCCCATGTATAGACAATATTTCTTGACCTGTCGTCGGTAGCGATACCTTGTAATTCGAAAGGTGTTGATTTTGGTATGGTAGTGTTCACGGGGGAAATAACCTTTACGTCGGGCGATTGATTCAAATCGGATTGATTGGTACCGCACAATGAAGCCGTACCAACTCTTGAAAAATTTTTAATTTGTTGTAAAGAAAATGTATTGAAGTATGGATCCATCATATTTTGTACATAATTTGGGCCACAATTGCTTGCACCCGCATAACTCATGATCGTACTTCCACTGCCTGGTTCAAATCCACTGATAGATGATTCATTTGAATTATCGCACAAATTAAAAATATGAGTCGCACTGAACTGATGACCCATTTCATGACTGGGTATCAGATAAAAATTTTCTCCGACATATGGAGGGAAGGAACAACTGGCCCCGGATGCTTTATTTGCTGTACAGACACAGGATAAACTTGCCACGCCACCATCGTTCGTGCCGAAAACATGTCCGATATCAAAATTATTCAATCCAATATAATCCGATAATACCTGAGGATTTTGAGAAAGCATGGTACCGACTTTGCCATTTGTATACGGATCGCTGGCCGGATCAAAAAAAATTAAAGTATCATTATTCGGTACCAACCTGAATTCTATTGCATTCTCCTGGTGGTAGATGGCATTGATTTTGGTTAAATGCTGATTCAGTGCGGCCATGACTTTTTCTTTGGTCGTACCGTATTGCAGGGCAAATTCAGCGGTAACAGCCAATGCCAAACGGTAAACCTTTAGTGAAACCTGTTCAGAATGATTCCTGGGCCACAACAGGTTATTGTTAAGTAATAATTGATCTTTGGAGATTTCGTCTGAACCACATTTAAAAACGGATTGTCCGGTACTACCTTGGCCCAGATCGTTTGAACTCATTATTCTAAAAAGATCTTTGGAATTTTCTTTAGGAGTTATAAAAAATACTTTTCCCTTTTGCTGAATGAAAAATGAACAATCGTCGCGGTTGATGTCAATAAATATCTTGGAATTATTTTTTATAGCTACAAAGGATTGGATCGTTGGATATTTGGCGGAGAGTTCAGCAGAAAAATTACTTCTTTCTGAAAAAATTAAATTATCCAAATCTTCCATGGGAAGGGATACAGGCCATTTATTCTTGACAGACTCAACCAGAAGGGCTTTATTCAGTACGAATTCATTGGGGATTAAAGTATTCGTCCAGACGGCTTGTGCAGATATATTTTGTAAAATGCTTTGGACGAAAATGAGAATGAAAATTTTTTGTTTCATGACAGCGTTCATTTTAAAATCCTGCTATAATTTGAGCACTGCCTGTCTGAAGATATCTTCCTTGGCTTGATTGTCTGGCATCATATCCCAACCTAAGGATGGTATTTGGATTCATTTGTTTATCGATATTGATTTGAATGAGCAAATTATTGCCTTTTTGTAAGCCTTGCAAGATGGTATACTCCAAAATGGGATCCAGCTCGGTGAGCGTTTTGGCATGGACTAATGAAAAGGATGACCGTATACTCCAGGTTGGGATCGGTGTGGAGCTAAATTCGGTTTTCCATTGATTCCAGGACAAAATTTTTTGATGGTCTTTACTCGTGACTTTCGTCTGATAAGAAAGAGAGATCCGGGTATTCCCCATATTCTGAAAATTGCATTTGGGCTCAATAATCAAATGATGTATTTTATAATTTCTGTATTGTATATGTTCCACTTCATCCGATTGATTTGCACTCGCCAGATACGACTCCACACTTAAGTAGTTTTTAATTTTTACTCTGGTCCTTGAAAACAATTCTTCAGAGTTTCTGATTTCATAGCCTGTATTTAACCGATATTTATTGGTGTTTATTAGATGGCCCAATTGTAATTCATATTCAGAATTATTGCGATTAAAATAGATAAGATTTCTGATTTGATCCTGTAATGAGATCAGACTGGAAGATCGTGTATAAATCGGGAAAGACCATGCAGCAGTTGAATTTTCTTTCCATGTGAGATTCAGGTTGGATATCAGTGAAATTTTAGATATCAAATTGCGTTTGTTGAGGTTCAGCCGGCTACCGTCCAGTTCAATATTCTGAAAAAGCTGGTAGTTTTTCGTAGCAATAAACTGATTTGTGGTTGTGGCATATCGCACATATTCTCCTTGGTCCGTATAGCTGGCCGGAACAAACTCACTAACCTGGGGAATGGAGTCATGGTTGGAGTCTATCCACGTATAATATCCTAATCCTTTATTCACTTTTAAATAAGTGTATTCGAGTGAGGGCTCCTGGCCTGTGGAGGATTCCATTGAATTATAATAGCGGAAGAAATTATTTTTCGTTTTAGCATTAAAAATGTTTTTTATTATTAGAGAATTCTTATTGATATCTCGTAAAGGATCTATCACTTTAGAATAAGAAATGGTTCTGTTACCGAATACCAGATTCCAGCTGGAATTATTGTTTATTTTAATTTGATTTTCAATCATCAGATCATTGGATGTGAAATAATTATTAAATCGTTGAAGGTTATTATATTGATCTGATCGATGGATAAATTCAAGTTTAATATGATTTGTGTTGGAAGGATTTTTAAATACAAGAAACCCTCTTAATTGTTCATACTTCAGACTGTTGGGAGTCAACAGGTGGGTAACGTGAGACACCTGATTATTTTTTTCGTATTTGTATTCTATTCCCAATTTGAAATCACCAGCGGCTCCCATCGTTTGTTCGAGGGAATAACCGACGATGTCCAACGTGAGGCGTTGTGTTTGCAAATGCGGGCTGAGCGTAATTGGGATGCGTAGCTTCTGTGATAATGCAGTTGTGATTTCAGGCAAGGGAATTTCTTTACCACGCAACGAAACGGCTATTGTCGGCACCTCTTTGACGTCCAGTAGCAATTTCTTTCCCGGAGCTTGGCTGACACGATTTGGTTGCGCAAACGCGAGGGCGGAAGCGAATAGGAGGAGCAAAAGGCGTTTCGGCATAAGGAACCATTCTATGCGCGCATCCTATACTGAAGGTGAACCCATCCACTTCCCCCACTGTCGCGGGCCCAGGCGCTCGCGGGGATGGTTTTCCGATCGATGTCTGATACGCCCTTCGTACACCTGCACTGCCACACCGACTACTCGCTCCTCGACGGCGCCTGTGAGATCGGCCAGTTGATGGATCTTGTAGTCGAACAGAAGATGCCCGCCGTGGCCATGACCGATCACGGCAACCTGTTCGGCGCCGTGGAGTTCTACAACAAAGCCAAGGAAAAGGATGTTCGCCCAATCATTGGCTGCGAGGTGTACGTCGCGCAGCAGGGGCACACGGTCAAGTCCGATTCGAACCGCTACAACCATCTCGTGCTGTTGTGCGAAAACCAGGACGGCTACCGGAACCTGATCAAACTCGTTTCTACGGGCTGCCTGGATGGCTTCTACTACAAGCCACGTATCGACAAGGACCTTCTCGCGAGCCACTCAAAGGGTCTGATCGCCCTGTCGGCGTGCCTGCGCGGAGACATTAACGAGACGTTGATGGCCGATCGTTACGACGAAGCGCGCCGCCTAGCGTACGAGTACACCGACATGTTCGGGAAGAATAATTTCTTCCTCGAGATGCAGGACCACGGGCTCGACCAGGACCGCATCGTGATGCCTGCCGTGAACCGGTTGTCGGCCGACACCGGCGTGCCCTTGCTGGTGACCAACGACTCGCACTACCTGCGCAAGGAAGATCCGCGCATGCACGAGATCCTGCTCTGTATCGGCACCGGCAAGACCATGTCCGATACGAATCGGATGCGCTTCCAGACGCCGCAGTTTTACCTTAAGAGCCGTCAGGAGATGATGGCGCTG
Source organism: uncultured Saprospiraceae bacterium (assembly GCA_937867195.1). Lineage (GTDB taxonomy): Bacteria > Bacteroidota > Bacteroidia > Chitinophagales > Saprospiraceae > JADJLQ01. The sequence continues at coordinate 10,221 of CALMKY010000088.1, forward strand.
TTCGGCGAAGTGGAAGATGCGCTGGACCGCACATGGGATATCGCGCAGCGGTGCCACGTCAAGCTGGAGAAGGTCAAGGATCCGTTCCCGAAATTCGACGTGCCGGCCGAGCACAACGTCGACACCTACTTCGAGTACGTTGCCCGGCAGGGCTTCGAAAGGCGCAGGCCGAAGCTCGAAACGCTCCGCAATCAGGGCATGCTGAAGCACGACCTTGCCGAATATGCGGAACGGCTCGACACCGAGATCCGGATCATCCAGCAGATGAAGTTCTCGGGCTACTTCCTGATCGTCTGGGACTTCATCCGGTACGCGAAACAGAAGGGCATCCCTGTGGGTCCGGGCCGCGGTTCCGCAGCGGGCAGCCTGGTGAGCTACGCGATGCAGATCACCGATATCGATCCGCTGCAGTACGGGTTGCTGTTTGAGCGCTTCCTGAATCCCGAGCGCATCAGCATGCCCGATATCGATATCGACTTTTGCACGAACCGGCGCGGCGAGGTGATCCAGTACGTCACCGAGAAGTACGGGCGCGAGCAGGTGGCGCAGATCATCACGTTTGGCACGCTGCAGGCGAAGGCGGCTATCAAAGACGTGGGCCGCGTGCTCGATATGTCGTTCGCGGACGTGGATCGAATCACCAAACTGGTTCCGAATCAGCTCAACATCAAGCTGAAAGACGCGCTTGCGCAGGAGCCGGGTTTTGGCGAGTTGATGAAGACGGATCCGCGCGTGAAGGAAGTTCTCGACGTTGCGCTGAAGATCGAAGGTCTGGCGCGCAACGCGGGGGTCCACGCCGCGGGAGTCGTTATCTCGCCCGTGCCGTTGCGGGAACTCGTGCCGCTGTACCGCACGAACAAGGACGAAATTGTTACGCAGTTCGACATGGTGGGTCTCGAGAAGCTCGCGCTTCTCAAGATGGACTTCCTGGGCCTTACGACGCTCACCATCATCCACGACGCGCTCACGCTGATCGAGAAGTATCGCAAGGCGACGCTCGATCCGGACACGTTCCCGCTGGACGACACGAAGACCTACGAGCTGTTTGGCAAGGGTCACACGAGCGGCGTGTTCCAGTTCGAATCTCAGGGGATGCGCGATATCCTGCGGCGCTATCAGCCATCGCGAGTGGAAGACCTTTGCGCGCTGAACGCGCTGTATCGGCCGGGTCCGATCCAGGGCGGCATGATCGATGACTTCATCGACCGAAAGCACGGCCGCAAGAGGGTGGCGTACGATCTGCCGGAACTGAAGGAGATCCTAGAAGAGACTCTCGGCGTCATCGTGTATCAGGAGCAGGTGATGCAGATCTCCAATCGCCTGGCGGGATACTCGCTGGGCGACGCCGATCTGCTCCGCCGCGCGATGGGGAAGAAGAAGGCCGAGGAGATGGCCAAGCAGCGCGACCGCTTCCTCCGCGGCGCCCGTGAGCGAAACTTCCCGCAGCACAAGATCGAGAAGATCTTCGATCTGATGGAGCAGTTCGCGGGTTACGGCTTCAACAAGTCCCACTCGGCCGCGTACGCTTATCTTGCCTATGTCACCGGGTATCTGAAGGCCAACTACCCGATCGAGTTTATGTCCGCGCTGCTCACCTCAGAAACGGGGAACACGGCTAAGGTAGTGAAATACATCAACGAGTGCCGGGACATGGGCATTCCGGTTCTTCCGCCCGATATCAATACTTCGGATTTGAACTTCACGCCGGAATACAAGGGTGAATCGGGCGCGATCCGGTTCGGCTTGGGCGCGATCAAGAACATTGGCGTGGGCGCGGTGGAAGCGATTGTGAAAGCCCGCTCAGAGGGCGGACCGTTCAAATCGATCTTCGACGCGTGCGAGCGGATCGATCTGCAGTCGGTAAATCGCCGCGTGTTCGAGAATCTGATCAAAGCGGGGGCGATGGATTCCCTGCCGGGCTACCGGTCGCAATTGAATGCAGTGTTGGATGCGGCGATTGAAACGGGCCAGCGGGCTTGGCGCGACCGGCTGAGCGGGCAGAGCGGTCTTTTTGGGGATCTGTTCGGCGCGGGCGAGGAGGCGCCGGAAGCGCCGCTGCCGAACGTGCCCGACCTTCCCAGCCACGACAAGCTGGCGGGTGAAAAAGAAGTGCTCGGGTTCTACGTGACGGGCCATCCGCTCGATCAATACAAGGACAAGATTTGCGAACTGGCGACGCACACCACCGAAACCATTCAGGATCTCGAAAAGGGCGTTGAGGTGAAGCTGTGCGGCATTCTGACGGGCATCCAGCGCAAGCGCACGAAGGAAGGCAAACCCTGGGCGGCGATGACGTTGGAAGATGTGCTCGGCAGCGTTGAAGCGATGGTTTTCGCCAGCCAGTACGACAAGAACCTTCCCATGTTGGGCGAGGACAAGGCAGTACTGGTAAAGGCACAGGTACTGCCTGAGGAGAACGCTTCGCCCAAGCTTTCGCTCCAGGACATCATCCCGCTGGAACTCGCTCGCGTGGACCTTCCGACCGTGATCGGCATTCGTGTCCCCCTGGGCGCGAACGGGAACGGCCAAAAGGCGGACGAACTCAGCCAACTGTTCAATCGCAAACAGGGCGCGACGGCGATCCGGCTCCGCCTCGAAAAGCCCCGCGACTTCTCGGTTATCCTAGATGTGCCGGTCAAAGTACGGCCGGACAAGGAGTTCCGCGCGGAGGTGGCCCGTATCTGCGGCCCGGAAGCGCTGGAAATCCTGGCGAATTGAACCGGCCCCGAACATGAGTCAACCGCAGCCTGAAGGTGCACAACCCGAACAGCCTCCCGTCGTTGAAACCAACCCGGCGTGGCAGCGGGTGCAACTCGCACGGCACCCCAAGCGCCCGCACTCGTTGGATTACATCCAGCGCATCTTCATCGGTTTTCAGGAGTTGCACGGCGACCGGGCGTTTGGCGAGGATCCGGCAATCGTGGGCGGAATGGCCACGCTCGACGGCAAACCGTTGATGGTGATCGGCCAGCAGAAGGGCCGCGATACGAAGGCGAAGCTGCACCGAAATTTTGGGATGCCGAAGCCGGAGGGTTATCGCAAAGCGCTGCGGCTGATGCGGATGGCGGCGAAGTTCGGGCGGCCGATCGTGACTCTGCTTGACACTCCGGGCGCATACCCGGGTATCGATGCGGAGGAGCGCGGGCAGGCCGAGGCGATCGCGCTGAACCTGCGGGAGATGTCGCGGCTGGGTGTTCCC
>CALMKY010000089.1 GCA_937867195.1 uncultured Saprospiraceae bacterium
GTGTTGGCGATCGGACTAGTCAATTATATCTATAAATTTTTAATGGTATTTGTGATGGTCCCTGTTTTGCATTTTACTCATAAATTAATCGATCGATACCTGGGAAAAGAACTGGCTGATCAGCTAAAAGCAGAGGCTTCACATCAATGGTAATTCAACATGGATAAAGAATCACAGTGTGCGGATAAGATTTTAATGGTGAGACCGGCTCGTTTTGGATACAATCTGCAAACAGCCAAAACCAATGCTTTTCAAAATGCGGAAACGTCGGACGATGAATCGTTAAATGATTTGGTCAAACTTGAATTTGACTCATTTGTGAAAAAACTTACTGAAGCAGATATACAAGTGATCGTTGCGGACGATACCGAAAATCCTATAAAGCCGGATGCCATTTTTCCTAATAACTGGCTGACGACTCATTCTGATGGTGTGATGATCACTTACCCAATGTTTGCACATAATCGAAGATCAGAGCGCAGTGAACATATTTTATTATACCTCTCCAGGAATTTTCATGTTCATCAACGCTATTCATTCGAGTTTTTTGAAGAAGAAGGAAAATATTTGGAAGGAACAGGAAGTATGATACTGGACCGTCAACACCGGATTGTATATGCCTGTATCAGTGCACGTACATCCCCTGAGTTATTGGACAGATTTGCCTTGCTTAGAAATTATAAATTGGTCATGTTCCATGCACATGACCCTTCCGGGATTCCGGTTTATCATACCAATGTCATCATGGCGGTGGGCGAAACAGAAGCTGTCATTTGCCTTGAATGCATTGAAAACGAAAATGAAAAAAATCAAATCACCGAAAGTCTTCTGAATACAGGCAAGAAAATTGTAGAGCTTAGCTGGGAACAAGTACTTCGTTTTGCAGGGAACATGCTCCAGGTGAAAAACAAATCCGGTAAGCGTTACTGGGTCATGTCAGAATCAGTAATGCATTCATTGAATGAAGATCAAAAAAAGATCCTGACCGGGCATTCCGGTATAGTAAATGTTGGCATCCCTACCATTGAAAAATACGGAGGAGGAAGTGCAAGATGTATGATGGCAGAAATCTTTTTAGAGAAAAGGAAAGCTTAATAAGCCCGATGGACCGACTCGAATCTGTGGATTGCAATCAGGATGGGAACAGATAATAACCCGACGCCAATCACACCGAGTATAGGTATACATGACAATGCAAGACCGATGCCACCGATGATGATGGCGATGCCGGGATACTGGTGGTAGCTGTGCAAGATTCCCTGACGGATGGCGATGCCCCTTACTTCATGCAGACCATCGATTAAAGCCGTGCCGAAGAAAAATGAAGAAACGATCATTTTTAATAACCAATGAATCCATCCAAAGCCTATCATAGATAATACACTTGTGCCGACTCCAATACAAATTTTGGTCAGAAAAAAGCAAATCATTACCACGATGGCTCCCCGTACCTGGGAGTGAATAAATTCTTTAAAGCTGGGCCTGTACGGTATCCTGTATATTATTTGCATCGTCCTTCCACCGATATGATAGATCAAAGCCATGGAAAAAAATAAAATCAGATACTGATAAAAATT
>CALMKY010000090.1 GCA_937867195.1 uncultured Saprospiraceae bacterium
GTGAGCTGGGTTCAGAACGTCGCAAGACAGTTCGGTCCCTATCTGTTGTGGGCGCACGAATATTGAAAGGATCTGACTCTAGTACGAGAGGACCGAGTTGGACGAACCTCTAGTGAACCAGTTGTGGCGCCAGCTGCATCGCTGGGTAGCTATGTTCGGTACGGATAAGCGCTGAAAGCATCTAAGCGCGAAACCGGCCTTAAGATGAGTATTCGATGAAGGGCTGTAGAAGATTACTACGTTGATAGGCTACAAGTGGAAGTGCAGTAATGTATGGAGCTGAGTAGTACTAATTGCCCGAAAGCTTCCTTTTTATAATTCTCGATGAAAAAATATTTATTCTCACCCCTTATTTCATAATGAAACTGCTTGGTGGCTTTAGCGAAGGTGTTCCACCTCTTCCCATTCCGAACAGAGAAGTTAAGCCCTTCAGCGCCGATGGTACTTGGTAATTCCTGGGAGAGTAGGTCGTCGCCAGCATACTATACAAAGTCTCTTATCCACGATAAGGGACTTTTTTGTTTTTAGCATCCTCCTCCCAAATTTTCTTTCCTTCCCAGTTTAATTTTCTAAAGCTATTCTTCAAACGAATCATTTTAAATTTACAATAATTTAATTTTAAGTTTATGGATTCAATAAGGCTTTTCTTAATTACATACCTCATGGCGTACCATCAGATTAGCTTCAGCCAGTCTTTTTTTAATCACAAAAATCAAGTGATCGCTCATCGTGGTGCCTGGAAAGCTAAAAACCTTCCTCAAAATTCCATCGCCTCCCTACGCAATGCAATTGATTTGAAATGTACCGGATCAGAATTCGATGTACACATGACTTCGGATGGTGTATTGATAATAAATCACGATGATTCAATCCGCGATTTACTAATAGAGAATCATACGTTTGACGAGTTAAACCAATATAGACTGAGGAATGGAGAGAATTATCCAACTTTAGTACAATACCTGGCCGAAGGGCTTAAAAATAATGAAGGGACTCGATTGATTTGTGAAATAAAGCCTTGTCGTTTAGATCCTGCCCGGGGCATTACCGTAGCCCAGAAAGTTTATGATGAGGTTTCCAGAGTAAAGGCCCAGGAAGTCGTAACGTATATAAGCTTTGACCTAAAAATACTTACAACCTTAGTGTCTATTAACGACGCGGTTCATTGTCAATATCTAAATGGGGATAAATCACCGGATGAACTCAAAGCATTGGGGATTGACGGAGTGGATTATCACTTCAGTGTCTTTAAAACACATCCGGATTGGATTATTCAAGCAAAAACAAATCAACAGACGCTCAACGTCTGGACTGTAAATAAAGAGGAGGATATGCAATATTTTATAGAAGCAAACTTTGATCAGATTACGACCAATGAGCCGGAAAAACTATTGCTCAAATTAAAAAAATAAAGTCACGATTTTAATTCTAACCAAATACCGCGGCCAAAAGAAAAAGCCAGTAAGACCGATGAAGTAATTACCATTGGAAATGAAATAGCTTTTGCAACCAGCAGAGGGGCGTTCAGACAAATAAATAAAATGATGGCAATGATTTTGGCGATATCATCTTTAATCTCTTTTTGATCGGATTTTAATCTAAAATACATGAAAATAAAATAGATATACCGGATCCAACCCATCCACAATATCCAGATGCCCGTATATTGTTTTAGATACAGCAGCGTCGTAATGGATAACACAAAGAGCGCATCTGTTTCTTTATCCATGTATTCGCCAATCAAAGATGTCTTGTTTTCTTTTCTTGCAAAATAGCCATCCAGGATATCGCTTAAACAGATTACTGATAATAAACATCCAAGTAGAAACTCGGGTATTATTTGATAAAGTCCAATACTTACAATCATACTGGCGCTTCGTGTCATCGTGATGATATTCGCCGTAGAATAGGGAAATGTAATTTCTATGTTTTGTATAAAATGACGCGCGATCCAATAGATCATACCCAGGATAGAAAAAATAGTCAGCCAACTTATATTGCCCGTATAAATCGCCAGGCTATCTCCGATCAGTATCCAAATGGAAAAAAACCAAAGATCGAAGTGCAGAGATTTTATGAATGATGCTGTATTCGTTTGCATCGTTTTACTTTATGATGATTTCTTTGGTTCAATGGGATGCTTCCTGGTCAGGTAATTACTTCTTGTCCAGCTTATGGATCAAATACTGGCCGGTCAGGCTCTCTGGACAATGAATCATATCCTCAGGAGTACCTGCAAACACAAGGTGGCCTCCTTCTTTGCCGCCTCCTGGTCCAAGATCGATAACCCAATCTGCGCATTTGATTACATCCATATTATGTTCAATTAAAATGACGGAATGTCCATTCTCAACTAAGGCATTGAATGAATCCAATAATTTTCTAATGTCGTGAAAATGCAAGCCTGTGGTGGGTTCATCAAAAATAAACAATATGGATTCGATCCCTGCTTCTTTCGTCAGGTAACTGGCCAGTTTGACCCGCTGGGCTTCACCACCGGATAATGTACCGGAAGATTGCCCCAGTTTAACATATCCAAGTCCGACATCCTGCAATGGTTTTATTTTATTATAGACTTCTGTTTGATCTTTAAAGAAAACCAAAGCATCATCGACACTCATATCCAATATGTCAAACATGGTTTTCTCTTTGTACTTTACTTCCAATACTTCCTGTTTGAATCGTTTCCCCTTGCAATCATCACAGAGCAGTTTTACATCTGCCAGGAATTGCATTTCGACAGTAATTTCGCCTTCACCCTGACAGGTTTCACAGCGACCTCCTTCAACATTAAATGAGAAATGCTTGGGCTGAAAACCCCGCAATTTACTCAGCCCTTGTTTGGCATATAAATCGCGGATCTCGTCGTACGCCTTGATATAGGTAACCGGATTCGAGCGGCTGGATTTACCAATCGGGTTCTGATCCACCAATTCAATCTGGCGGATATCGTCGAGATGGCCACTGAGTTGCTTGAATAACCCTGGCTTACCGGTGTATTCGCCTTTGAGATGCTGCAATGCCGGATAGAGAATTTGTTTGATCAGCGTGGTTTTGCCGCTGCCGCTCACGCCACTAACGGCACAGAGTACATGCAGTGGAAATTCCACGGTAATATTCTTCAGGTTGTGTTGACGGGCTCCTTCAATTTTTATGGAGCGATTCCAGGTACGCACTTGCTTGGGCGGATCGATGGATAACGCTCCGGACAAATATTGCCCGGTAAGGCTTTCGGGTTGTTTGATCAGCGCATCGTAATGGCCGGCAGCCACCACTTCGCCGCCGAGGTGACTGGCAAGTGGCCCCATGTCGATGATGTAATCGGCCTCCCGCATCATGAGCTCATCGTGCTCTACCACCACCACCGTATTGCCGAGATCACGTAGTGATTTCAACACCCGGATCAGTCGTTCGGTATCCCGGCTATGCAACCCAATCGAAGGTTCATCCAGGATATACAAGGAATTCGTGAGGTTGCTTCCGAGGCTTCGGGTCAGTTGGATGCGTTGGCTTTCGCCGCCGCTCAATGAATTTGCCAGGCGATTCAGGGTGAGATAACCGAGGCCCACATCAAGCAGTGTTTGCAGCCGTTGATTGATTTCAAATAAAATACGTTTGCCAATGCTCAGGTCATGATCGGTCAATTTCAGCTCCTCAAACCAATGCATGAGATCGGCCACCGGAAGTTCACACAATTCGCCAATGTGGCGATGGTTGATTTTTACATAGAGCGCTTCTTTGCGCAGGCGGTAGCCATGGCATTCGGTGCAGGTGGTTCGGCCCCGGTATCGGCTGAGCAATACCCGGTATTGTACTTTGTATAAATTCTGTTCTACCTCTTTGAAAAAATCATTGATGCCGTTGATGGTTTTATCTCCATTCCACAACAGATCGAGTTGCTCTTTGCTGAGATCGATGATCGCTTTGTGAATAGGGAAATCTTGTTTCGATGCCTGGCGAATGAAATGATCTTTCCACTTGCCGAGCTTCTCTCCTTTCCAGGGTGCTACTGCACCTTCATATACACTCAGTCGCTTGTCGGGTATCACCAGATCCGGATCCACACCCAGTATCTGCGAAAATCCTTCGCAAACCGGACAAGCACCGTACGGGTTGTTGAAAGAAAAAAGGTTGGGAACGGGCTCTTCGAACCGGATGCCATCCAGTTCAAATTTATCGCTGAAGGAAAGTTGTTGACTTCCGTTGATTTCTACCTGCATCAGCCCTTCTCCTTCGTAAAATGCCGTACTAACGGAATCGGATATACGATGCAGATCGTCTTCATCAAAATCTTTCTTCACCAACCGGTCGACCAGGATATAACCATCGTGATCCTTTTTATTCTTCGCAGCAAACGGGATCGGCTCGTTGCTTTCGGCAAACTGGTGAATTGAAGCCGAGAAGTCAAAAACTGTGTTGGAAGTCGCCGTCCACACCCAATCCACCGTACCGCCAATATTCCTGCGCAGCCCTTGCGCTTCCCCCCAGCCGGGCGCGTGTTGATAGAGCCAGTCCTGATTGTGCTCGTAATTCTTGCTTTGCAGCACGCGGGCAAAGACCCGGTGTTTGCTGCTCAGGTTGTAATCCACCCGCGTTGACCAAGTGTCGTAATCAAACCGCCACGGCACCAGCCCAACATAATTGAGACTGTAGTTATCCAACAGATTTGTCCTGACCACGTTCGGCGCAGGCAGCAGTTTGATATACGCCTGATAAGCCGGATTATTGAAGC
>CALMKY010000091.1 GCA_937867195.1 uncultured Saprospiraceae bacterium
ATATCTCAGAAAAAGCACCAACCAGAAATCCAACTTATTAAAATTGGTTTTCTTACCCCAAAGGATTACCCATAGAAACGCTCCAACAACTGAAAAGATCAGGGTTGACCATAAATAAGTAAATGCCCACGAAGTGTCTCCACTTCCATTTATCGGAACCAATTGTTTATAATGATGGAACACATGACTATTTGAAAATTGGACAAACCCATCTTGCGCTTTATCCCAGTACTGAGTGATTTTATATATCGAGTCATGCACCCCATTTAACCAGGTCCAGGGCGCCATGTATATAAACCAATACACAAACAGAAAACTAAAAACCAATTTTTTGAAAATCGGCCATTCTCCGGTATTCAAAATCATGACTTGTGAAATTTAAATATTGCAATTAAAAATATAATTTTATGATCAATCTATGAAAAAGATTTTAGAAACCGATTTGATCCTCCAGAAAGGAAAAGCATATCATTTAAACCTGTTTCCTGAGGACATCCCGGATCTCGTGTTTACCGTGGGTGATCCTGAGCGAGTATCTGCTGTGAGCCGATATTTTGATCGGGTTACAAAAAAAATAAGCAACCGTGAATTTGTAAGCCATATGGGCAAACTAAACAATACACCCGCCATGGTTTTATCCACCGGTATCGGAACAGATAATATAGATATTGTACTCAATGAACTGGATGCATTGGTAAATATAGACTTCAAAACGAAGCAAATCAGGAAAACAAAAAGGAGGCTAACCATTATCCGGATCGGGACATCGGGAACCATTCAAAAAGATATACCCATAGATAGTTTTTTAGTCAGCGATGGCGCGATCGGACTCGATGCCCTGATGAATTTTTATCAAAGCTATAAAATCCGAGTTCCGGAACAAATCATCTCCCAATCAGATCTAAAAAGTAAGTTCGTATTTAAAAATGGTTACTGGTCAGAAGCCGATAAAAAATTAATAGAACGATTTGAAGATTATTTTCATGGCATCACACTAACCGCTCCTGGTTTTTATGGCCCGCAAGGAAGGACGCTTCGATTAAAATCGAGTCATTTCGATATGAATCTTTTCTCAAGGATAGTTTATCGCGGCCTTAAGATCACCAATATAGAAATGGAAACAGCAGGCATTTACTCCATGGCCAGTGCTTTGGGTCATAAAGCAATTAGTTGTAATGCCATTCTTGCCAACCGGATCGACAATACTTTTAGTCCTAATCCATCCAAGACAATTGAACGACTGATCCAGTCTGTAATAAACAAATTTTGAATGAGGATGAAGAAATTGTTATTTGCCAGTCAGAATCAAAATAAAGCAAGGGAAGTAAGACAACTTTTGGAAGATCAATACGAATTAATCACTTTATCGGATATACTGTATCATGCTCAATTGGAGGAACCTTTTGATACATTTGAAGAAAATGCTAAATATAAATCCAAACAAGGCTATGAATTGTTTGGATTGCCATGCTTTGCAGAAGATGCGGGTTTAGTCATTGAGGCCCTGCAAGGAAGACCTGGTGTACAGAGTGCCCGGTATGCAGGAAATTCCAAAAACGCAGACGAGAATATTGACAAAGTACTTGCTGAGATGAAACAGCAATCAAAGCGCACTGCGTATTTCACTGCCGTGATTGCATATTTTGATGGTAACCATTATAAGGTTTTTGAGGGGCGTATCAATGGAACGATTTTACCAGCTAGATCCGGAAGCGGAGGTTTTGGTTATGACCCTATATTTATGCCGCATGGTTTTGTCGAAAGTTTTGGTACTTTACCGGAAGCTCTAAAAAATAAAATAAGTCATCGATCGAAAGCTATGGCTGAATTTATCCATTGGTTAAAATCAAAAGCCGAAGAACCATACTTTTGAAATTGGAAATACACCTGTAAAAATTAGGACAATAAATCGATCGTCAAGATGATTCCAAAGGCCACACTGGCAATTCCATTTGTTGTGAAAAATGCAAGGTTCACTTTAGAAAGATCATTTGGTTTAACCAATCTTTGTTGATAGAAAAGCAGACCAATAAAAATAATGGCACCTACCCAGCAAAGCATACCCAGTGAGGAATATCGCATAAGCATTAAATAGGATACCCATATCATCAGCCCAGCCGTTATTCCGTGGAAAACCCTGCTTACCACCAAAGCTCTTGGTTTTCCTAACCACGCAGGTATTGAATGCAAACTCAATGACCGGTCAAACTCTTCGTCTTGCAGAGCATATATGATATCAAAACCTGCTACCCAATAAAAAACGATCCCGCTAAATATTAAAGGAATAATTGAAAACTTACCTGTGACTGCCAGGTAAGCTCCAATGGGTGCTAATGATAAGCCTGCACCTAAGATTAAATGGCAAAGAGAAGTCCATCTTTTTGTAAAACTATATCCTAAAACCGTAATCAAAGCCACGGGCGATAAATAAAAACATACAGGGTTAATCCAATAACACACCGAAATAAATAAAATACAGCAAGTGATCACAAAAATGATTGCATTGGAAGAAGATATAATCCCGGCTGGAATTTCCCTGTTGGCGGTTCGAGGGTTTAGCTTATCATAATTTGCATCAGCCCATCGATTAAATGCCATGGCAGCACTTCGGGCCAATACCATGCAAAGGAGAATTTTGAATACGAGCGGCAACGAAATCGCAAAACCATCTTTATAACCCAACACCGTACCGATTAAAGCAAATGGTAAGGCAAATAACGTATGGCTGAACTTAATGAGTGAGAGATAGTTTCGCAATTTAATTTGTTTATAAGCAAAGATAGCAAGTCTGAAAACAAACCCAATTGAATATTGAGTCAACGAAAGGTATGTTCATTTCCAGGACATGACTAAAATTCCTTTTCGTATTTTAGCTTTTAAATCGTGATAATCAATGCGTGGATTTATTAAATTATGTGTTGCATTTAGTATTTGCCTCGTCTTAGTATACATAGCAGGACCTTATCCCGCTCATCCTTCCTATCCTCCATTTACAGGGAATATCCACGCTGAAGCCATCCCATTAGAAGCCTATATTCATAATAAAGAAAATGCCAATGGACCTCTAAAACCGGACAATGAAGCACGCATCATCTGGTTTAACGATTCAACTAAACAAAAGACAAAATTTGCTATCGTGTATCTGCACGGGTTTTCGGCATCACAAGAAGAAGGAAATCCAATTCACCGCTGGGCGGCCAAGAAATATGGAATGAATCTATACTTGTCTAGATTACATGACCATGGAAAAATTTCGGAAGAGCCCCTGTTGAATTACAATCTTGATAGTCTATGGAAAGATACGGAAGAAGCTTTACTCATTGGAAAACAAATCGGTGATAGCATAATTGTCATGTCTACCAGCACCGGTGGAACATTATCCACTTTCCTTTGCTCCAGGCATCCTGAGATCAAAGCTCAGATCTTAATGTCTCCCAACATCGCTCTGGCAGATCCCCAATCATGGTTACTTAATAATCACTGGGGTCTTCAGATTGCCAGAAGGGTATTACACGGCCAATATCGATACACCCAGGATACAAGTATGTATTATAATCGATATTGGAATGGTAAGTACCGCATTGAAGCACTCACCCGGTTGGAAGAGCTTATTGAAACTACCATGTCGGATCAGACTTTTAGATCCATCTTTACTCCCACATTGATGATGTATTACTATCAAGATGCAAGTCATCATGACGATATCGTGAGCATAGGTGCCATGAAACATATGTTCAATACACTGTCTACTCCTGCGAATTTAAAATTGGATGCACCTATTTTCAATGCGATGACACATGCAATTGGTAATGGGAAAAAAAGTCATGGAATTGAAAATATTAAAAAAGAAGTAAGCTCTTTTATTGAAAATCAACTGGGATTAAAATAAGTTTTTGAATTTACCGCCCAACCCAATCCGCTTTTTCGATTTGGTATAAATAATTCAATTTGGGAGGCTCACCGTAATAAGCAATTTCTTCTTCGCTGATTTTCTTAGCTCCCAGTTTACCAATGGCAATTTGAGATCTGATATTCTTAGAACCAATATGAAACTGAACTTTTTCTACATACTGAAACAAATAATCCAATAATAATTTCTTGGCAGCAGGATTGATTCCTTTGCTCCAAAATTTTCTGGCAATGAAAGTATACCCTATTTTGATACTATTTTCTTCAACAACATAATCGTAAATGCGAGTACATCCTGCCAGTTCGCCATCCGGCTTATACACAATTTTAAATGCTCTCCTGCTCCGGACAGCACCCTCAAAATAATTTGTAAAAGCTTCTAATTTCCATCGATCCTGGTTAGGATGTTGTTCCCAAATGAGAGGATCTGAGCCAAGCTCATACAAAGAATCAAAGTCATTGATGTGCAAAGGGAGTAATAAAACAATATCGTTCTCCAATGTAGGCTGAATATTGAAACTTGGTTCTGGATTCATTTGTCAAATGTATGTCAATCATAGCACCTGATAAAAAGCAAAAAGCCTAAGACTTTTCCTAGGCTTCATGAAAAAAACGAATTTTACAATTAAAACCAAAACTTACACGATTCAAATATATAACACATTATTAATATAATATATATGTAAGTTACTTTTTAATAGTGTTTTTTATAAATATTTTAAGTGGTCCGCTCGAACTGCCGCAAACCCCAATTATACCATTGGGGGCAATGGCTACCGACCGGCAGTATTCATACACACTGCTGTATTGGGCGTTGCTTGTT
>CALMKY010000092.1 GCA_937867195.1 uncultured Saprospiraceae bacterium
CGTAATGTATTTGATTCCCAGGAGATGTTTAGTACTTATTTGTGCTGTCTCGGACATTTTTAGAATTCAATAGTTATCTAGGATGATGCTTTTTTCTTAAACAATCGTACTTCGTTTTTTTCAGGGTTTACATCCCAATCTACTTCAACATGTGCTTCATCCACTGCATCCACCACGAAGCCGGTATAATCCGGAGCTATGGGTATCTCCCGGTTAAATCTGCGGTCGATCAATACGAGCAACTCTACATTCTTGGGCCTTCCAAAGTGATTGAGTGCTGTCAGGGCAGCTTGAATCGTACGACCGGTATACAGTACATCGTCCACCAGTACAACCTTCTGGTCTTCGACTACAAAATCCATTTGGGTTTCATTGGCTTTGAGCGTTTTTCGCAATCTGAAATCGTCCCGGTAAAAAGTAATGTCCAGCTTGCCGTATTTGGCTTTATGATCCGGATTGATTTCTGTAATCAGCGCATACATCCGGTCAGAAAGGTCCACACCCCGGGGCTGTATTCCTATAAGGCAAGTGTCAGTAAAATCACCGTAGTTTTCTATTAACTGATGTGCCAGACGCTGAAGGGTGAGATTAAATCGGGGATGTTTTAATATGATGCGACCTCGATCCATTTACGGGTACAAAGGTAAATTGATTTCTTGGGATTGCGTTATCATTCTCCACGATTCTTATTTCAATATAGCTTCGGATCACATTTCAGCATTCAGATTATTTTACCTGATATGTCTTAAATGAATTCCCACCATACCATTCCACCTTTCTGGAGGCCACGTTGGGTTCATTTACATTTTTTATTTTATGAACAATCAATGAATCTAAGTTCATAACGTTGACTACAAAACTATTTTTATTGACATGGATTGTTCCGATCGCTCTGCTTTCACCCTCGACAAAATATCCACTGTTGGTAAAAGACATCGGTTGAAACGATTGACCGTGATCATTCATCAAAACGAGTCCTTGCATGGCATCGGCTCTTCCCTGTGAAAGTTCCAGACCATAATCGTTTCCGCAAACCATGAGATCTAAATAATTATCCCCGTTCAGGTCCATTGGCAGTAAACTATACAAAGGAGCCATTTGTGCTTCCATCGGCAATTGGGTGATCGTAAACTGACCTTTCCCTTCATTTCTTATAAAAGAGGAATAAAAATCATTCGCTTTCAGGATCAGCGCACCGGCCATTTCTTCTTTACTAAACACCTCGTGGACGGTAGCCAATCCAAACTTCGTATAGGTTTGAAACTTCCTTTTAATGTTGATAAGTTGCTTTATCATATCATCCCGGCCATGAAAGAAATATTCCTTTTTTTGACCGGAAGTATCATTCCAGTAACACGAAATGAAAGGATCCAGGCTCCCATTGGCATCAAAATCTTTGGCATAGATCGTAATGGGTTCGAAAGAATTACATTTGAAATAAACATTCTGGCCATAATTGCCGGCGATGTAATCCATGTCGCCATCGTTGTCAAAATCCCCGGACGTCAGGCTTTGCCACCATCCCAGATGACGATCTAATGTATTACTTTGTAACTTCTCAAATTGATGTCCGGTATTTTTATAAATAGTTACCGGTCCCCATTCAATGGCCATGATTAAGTCGGGTTTGGAATCACCATCCACATCACTGAAGATGGCGTCGTTGATAATTCCTGTATGTAAAGACTGATGAAACCAATCCGATGTTTTGTCTTCAAATTTTATGGTTCCTTTTGAAGAATTGTTGATTAATAAAAACGATCGGTCGTGTTGGGGATAATTACCGGGTAATATTTGTCCGGCAATAAAAATATCCTGATCACCATCACCATCGATGTCAGCTATTCTCATGGTGGATGCATTGGTAGCAATGGAATCTGCTATTCCTACTGTATCTCTGGTAAACTTTCCGTGACCGTCGTTGGTAAACAACCTCACCCGGTAAGACGACCTTCCTGCATTAAAATTTTCATATGAACCACTGGCCAGTAGGAGATCCAAATCATGATCCTGGTCTGCATCGATCAATACGATGGCCGCATCTTCCTCATTTAACTTTGGTGTAAATTTAAAATTGAATGAATCCTTGATATATTTTCCTGACCTGGTCTGGAGAAAAATAGTTTCTTTTTTCTGATTGCTTCCTCCTAAAATAATGTCATCCAATTTATCTCCATTGATATCTCCAATCGCCATGGGTATCCCGTATTGAGACATTTTATGCGGTACGGTTTTTTGAATATTGAAATCAATAAAATCCCTTTCGCTGTGTTTGAAATCAAAGCCTAATGAAGCTGCGGATATCTTTCTTAGTAAGACATCAGGGAATGCAGGAGCTATGGTTTCATTGAATTGAATCGATCCCTTCTGCGTTAGGATATTTACAGTGTTTTTATTAATCCCGATATGTTTACTTATCATACCATCAGGCCATCGTACCATGATGGAATCAATCTTTGCCGAATCACCCAGCCCGAAGCACAACCGGTTGGATGATTCTGAAAGGTATCCTCTCCCACTCAAGACATACCGGGTCTCCGGTTGCGTCTTACCATTTACATATAATTTGACCTGGGATCCGAAAGCATCGGGATCATGATCTTTGCCTTGCAATTGAATGGTTACAAAACGATGTCCCGATTTTTCTTTATTAATTTCATTATTGCGAAATAAGAAAGCCGGATCGTCTATATTATTCACTACCAGATCCAGGTCCCCGTCATTATCAAGGTCAGCATACGCCGCCCCATTGGAAAATGATTTGATTTGAATCCCATTTAATTTGGTAACATCAGTAAACGTAAGATCTCCATTATTATGAAATAAAAAATTTGATACTTTGACGATGGGAATGGCATTCTGAAGATCCATAGCACTTACAAGATTGGCAGCATCTTTTCTATATTCTCCAAAATCGTGATCGGTTACATCTTTAGGAAATCCATTGGTTATATATAAATCCTGAAAGCCATCCAGATCAAAATCTGCAAACAGAGTAGACCATGACCATTCCGTCTCATGTACCCCTGCCAGAAATGCAATTTCATCATACACTGGAAGCCCGGTCAGGGGATTGATCCCTTGATTTAATTGCAAGGTGTTGCGGGTAAACTGATATTGATAACCGTATTGTCGTAAATAAATATAATTTGAATAATTCGCAGGATTCACGAGCGTTTTTTTACGAAGGTTGGAAAATGGCAACATCTCTGCAGTGATGACTTCCATATTTCCATCGTTATTGATATCACCAACATCCGATCCCATCGCTGAGGAGGATTGGTGTCTGAAGATAAATCCAGCTTTGTTGGTGAAAGTACCATCCTGGTTATTTATATAAATCAAATCATCACTTAAGTAATCATTTGCTACATAGATGTCCTGCCATCCATCCTGATTAAAATCATAGATTAAAGAGCTATGACTGTACCCATGCAATGTCATACCTGCCTGGGAAGATACATCCACAAAATGCGGTTGATTTTTAATCGAATCCCAATCGTTGCGATACAGCTTATCGCAATTTTCATCGCATTCGACATTAAAGTCTTTTACAAACTGACCCGGCACCGGCCGGTCGATATAATTTGTACCAATGAATAAGTCAAGATCACCATCGCGATCATAATCAAAAAACTGAGCATGCGAAGAATGTGTCGTGTCGTCAATACCGTACTCTGCTGATAATTCCTTAAATATCGGGAGGCCCTGAGCATTATTACCCTGATTAATGAACAGCTGATTTTTTCTTAACTCCGGATTCTTAATCAATGTATTACACACATAAATATCTTTTTTACCATCCGCATTGAGGTCCAGGATGTTGACACCCGATGACCATTGTCCGGATCTTTTTTGCACTTGGGCAATATCCGTAATATCCCTGAACTTTAAATTTCCAAGATTGAGATAACATCTATTTCCTACCTGATTACCGGCAAAATATAAATCTTCCAATCCATCCCCATTTAGATCACCTACCGCTATTCCGGCCCCATTGTAAATAAATTCGGTATTCAGAATATTGAATGTATCATATTCAGTTATTTTGTTATTAAAATCGATCCCTGACTCCCTGGGCTTGATGACTGTAAAAGCAGTCTCTGTTTTCCTGCAAGAAAAGAGCACACTCAATGCCATCAGCAGGAAATAATTATAATTCATACTCAGCGGGCAAATGTAAGAGCATTTCATTGAATGGGTCTTAATACCTTATCGTCTTGTTTTTTGGTAGCCAGCCTAAGTCGTTATTATCCAATTTGACTTTAAAAAAGGTATTAAGACTATCTACAATTAAGAATTTCGTACCGGCTCCCAGTGGCAATAATTCCTGGCTTTTTTCAGTTGGAGCAGCAGACAAAGATTCATTGGTCAGGATAATTCCATACGGTGCATTCTCTAACCTGATCCTGGAAAAGTAAAGTCCCAGGGAAAAAAGAAAAATACAAGCTAAAACCAAATTTCTTTTATTCAGCATAGATTGGTTGCTCATCATGCATTTAAATATGAAATAGGCCAATATCCAGGCAATCAATATTGAAATAACGCTCCATCCGTTACTGTTTAAAAGATCTCTGATCGATCTAAACCAATGAACGGGTAGAAAAT
>CALMKY010000093.1 GCA_937867195.1 uncultured Saprospiraceae bacterium
CGAGCACATAGATACAAGACATTACAGGAGTTTTTACCAAATTTACGCTTTCTTACTGATGGAACTCTTAGAGAAAACAGATTTTATAAAGACATTGTCTAAAGAACATGGCTTTCTGCTGGCCGGAATAGCTCAGGTAAGAAAATTAGAAGAAGAAGAAAATCGATTGGATGATTGGCTCTCGAAAGGTTATCACGGAGATATGCAGTATATGGCCAATCATAAAGAAATGAGACTCGATCCGGGCAAACTGGTATCGGGTGCTAAATCTGTTATTTCATTAGCATATAATTATTATTCCGCGCACCCATGGCAAAAAGGTAAACCCAATATATCTATCTATGCGCTCGGGCACGACTATCATCGGGTACTCAAGAAAAAACTCAAGGAATTGTGGAAAGAAATTCAAAGCAAATTGGCCCCATCGTCTAAAGGAAGATATTTTGTAGATTCTGCTCCCGTGATGGAACGACAGTGGGCTATGCTTGCCGGATTGGGTTGGACGGGGAAAAATACTTTATTGATCAATCCCAAACACGGTAGTTATTTTTTCCTGGCTGAAATCATATGCGATATCGAATTAAAACCGGATACTCCCATGCATGATTATTGTGGTACTTGTACACGTTGCATCGATGCATGTCCTACACAGGCGATTGATGCAAATGGTTATGTACTCAAAGCTGATCAATGTATTTCTTATCTCACGATCGAAACTAAAAAATCAATTCCTGACGAATTTTCTTCTTCACTCAATGATTATGTATTTGGTTGCGATATATGCCAGGATATATGTCCGTGGAATCGATTCAGCAAACCGCACAACGATCCCGCGTTTGATCCGCAATCGGATTTTTTATCCTGGACCAAACAGGATTGGGACCGACTGGATCAGGAAACTTTTGATAAAACATTTGGTCATAGTCCTGTGAAGAGAGCAGGGTATGCCAAGATAAAGGATACAATCTCAAAGATTTGAAATATTCCTATCCTTGCCTGCATTAAAATTAGATCGTACATTGGCCGTTATACATCATCATGCTGTTAATTTGTTATGGCACTCGTCCCGAAATAATAAAGCTGGCTCCTGTCATCCGGGAGTTACTGGCTCAGTCGATTCCTTTTAAATCTTTATTTACCGGACAACATAGTACACTGTATCACCAGTTTAAAGATCTGATTCCGGATCCGGATTATTTTATCGAGACACCCTCCGGCCTTTCACTCAATGCCTCAATGGGTAATATGCTTTTAAAGATAGATCCTATACTCAAATCCAATCAATTCAAATTGATGATTGTACAGGGTGATACCGCCAGCGCATATGTCTGCTCATTGGCAGCATTTAATCAAAGTATCCGCATAGGTCATGTGGAAGCAGGTCTGCGGACAAATGATCTCTCTTCACCTTTTCCGGAGGAAGGTTATCGTCAAATGATATCGCGCATCGCTGCTTTCAATTGGGCCCCGACTATAAATTCATTAATCAATCTTGAACGTGAAAATATCTTCACGGGATCTGTTACAGGTAATACCATCGTCGATCAATGTATTTCATATCAACTCCCAATTATTTATTCAGATAAGGTATTGGTAACCTTGCATCGCAGAGAAAACTTTGGAGAAAGAATGAAAAAGCTATTTATGGAATTGGAGCGGTTAGCCACCCTTCATCCTGAATTGGAAATTATTTTTCCCA
>CALMKY010000094.1 GCA_937867195.1 uncultured Saprospiraceae bacterium
ATCCTAGGTTCGCCAGATCTTAAAAGTAAAATTGAAATCGTGGGGAAACCAATCGATACGATCAAAAGCGGCCAGTCAATAGAAGAAATGTTTTTCATACATCGCGACTCCGTGGATATTACCGATCGTGAACTTAAAATACCCATTGAAATTTACAACGGATCAAAACGAATATTTAATCAAAAGACAATTTTTATAGGATATAATTAATTAAACTAAGTTATTATGAATAAATTGATTCATGGCGGTACACTGGTTCTGATAGGAGGAGGGGGGATCCTGATTTTTATTTTTTCGTTGATGTTCATTTTTTCAAAGAAAGACATTCCTGTGGTGACCAATGATTATTATGCAGAGGAACAAAAATTCAATGATTTGCAATTGGCAAGGCAGCGTGGCGATGCATTAGGCCCACAATTTTCGGTTGAAAAGCAAGATGAAAAAATTATAATGACCATTCCTGCCGAACTGAGCCTTCTGCTGAGAGAGGGATATATTTATGTTTATGATGTGGCTTCTTCCCTGGGCGACCTTAAAACAGCATTGCATCCCAATACATCAGGTATTTATCAAATTTCCGTACCAACGAATCATCGAAATCTGGTGGTTAAATGTTTTTTCACCGTGAATCATCAATCGTATTTTAAAGAAATTAAGATTTAAATGCATGCATATGCAAGTTTTCCAATGGTGGTCTGCAGTTCTGCTCGGGTTGGGCAGTGGTTTGCATTGTGCCGCCATGTGCGGGCCATTGGTTTTGCATATTCCTTTTTACAAGGTACAAAATCAGCATCAATGGATTTCTTTCTTTGTATACGGAGTTTCAAAAGCTATGGGTTATGCGCTCATTGGTCTGATTCCTGGAATGGTCGGATATTCAATTAAGGATATGACCAGTCCATTTGCCATATCGATGATATCAGGAGTATTATTATTGTTGATTTTATTGGTTCCGGCATTTAAAAAATTCAATCTTTCGGCTTCTGCGATAAATAAACTCTATCCTGTATATCAGAAGTTACTAGCCAAACCTACCAACGTACATCTGATATGGATGGGCTTGTTCAATGCAGTCCTGCCATGTTCTATGGTTTATATAGCCTTGGCTGCATCCATCTCCGTGGGAAGCCCGGCAGGGGCATTTACTTACATGTTATTGTTTGGTATATCCACATTGCCCGTCTTGCTTATGATAAACAGTACCAGATCGGTTGCAGGATTTTCATGGTTACGATCTCAATCCACTTCCGTCATCATTGCTTTTCTGCTGGCCTTCATCTTGATTTGGAGAGGGGTCCCATCTAATTTAATTCCTCAACTTCAAAAAATGAGCTTATGTCTGCCCCCGTCAAATTAGTCGGTGAACCATCTTCTACCCTGTGTTATCATTGCGGTGATCCATGTGAACTGAATATCATTTCATACGATGAAAAACATTTTTGTTGTAATGGCTGTGTGGCGGTCTATACCATACTAAACCAGAATAATTTAGGTGATTACTATTGTTTAACAAACAACCCGGGCACAAAGAAGGGAAACCAGCTACACCGGGATTATGCATTGATCGATGATAAATCGTATAGATCCAAGTTGATTGCGTATGAAGATGACCACATCCTGAAAGTTAGTTTTTATTTACCTCAGATACACTGCAGCTCTTGTTTATATTTAATGGAGCATTTGCATGCGATAGACAAAAGGATACTTCATTCCGCAGTTAATTTTACCGAAAAAAAAGTCTATTTGACAATTTTGCAAAGTGATCATGCTTTACAATCTGCAGCCAATTTGCTGGCATCTTTAGGATATGCCCCCGAGTTTGACTTTGAAGAAAGGAAAAAGTCCTCGACGCATCCCTACGTGATTATGATCGGCGTTACTGGTTTTTGTTTTGCGAACATCATGCTGCTAAGTTTTCCCGAATATTTTGGGCTATCGGTCGGAGAAGAGCTGTTGTTAAAGGTCTTTCGATTTCTAAATCTGGGCCTTTCGATTCCGGTATTCTTGATTGCCGCCAAGGTATTTTTTGCAAAAGCCTATGGTGGGATTAAAAATAAATACGTGAATATTGATTTGCCGGTCTCACTAGCCATCGTTGTAACTTTCTTAAGAAGTATGTACGAGATTTTTACCGGTTCGGGTATTGGATATTTAGACAGCATGAGTGGTATTGTATTTTTTATGTTGATCGGACGATGGATGCAGGATAAGACGGTAGCTTCTTTAAAATTTGATCGACATTTAAAATCGTATTTCCCTATTTCGGTTGAAGTAATGCACGACGGTTT